>JAFZLE010000100.1 GCA_017551645.1 Clostridia bacterium
GATGCGGATAAAACGCATGCAGCGCCGGCGCTGCCTTGACGCGCGCAGGAGCCTGACTGCCGCTGAGCGCGTGCGTTTCAGTGAGCGCATATGCCAAAACATCCTGAAACTGGACGAGGCGCGCAGCGCGAAGGTGATACTGTCTTATGCCGCTACGCCCGACGAAGTCGATCTTGACAAGTTCAATTCCCGGGCGGAAGCGGAGGGCAAACTTGTCGCATATCCGTATGTGCTGGAAGACGGCGGCATGGAAGCTACGGTGCCGCGGGACAGTCAGGCGTGGGAAACGGGCAGATTCGGCATCCGGACTCCTGCAGCGGCGAAATCGGAGTTCATTCCGCCGGAAATGATCGATCTGGTGATCGTACCGTGCGCGGGCTTTGACGCGGAAGGCGGACGGCTGGGCCGCGGAGGCGGCTACTATGACAGATTCCTTCCGCGCTGCCCTAAAGCAGACTGCGTGGCGGTCGCCTTCGAGGCGCAGAAACTTGAACGCGTGGCGCGGGATGAAAACGATCATACGGTCGGCGCGATCGTTACCGAACTGGACTGCTACCGAAGCGGGGCGGAGTGACGCAGCCGGTGGTCCATCGGGATTCCACCCTTGTCTTGACCGGGCCTGAAACTCCGGGCTTTATCGATCAGTGAGGATATACAAATGCGGGCGGGAATACAGATTTCAAGCTTCAAACCTCTAATGACGGACCTGGGCGGTTTAAAAAGGGTGCTTGGCTTTATGCGGGATATCGGCTGCAGATACACGCAGCTGCAGTGGATAGACAGGCACATCTCGCCCAAGGATATCGCCGCAGCGCTTGACGAGTATGGCGTAAATGCGCTGGGGACACAGGACAAGGCTTACGCGGTGTTTGACGACGCGGAATACCATCTTGAGCTCTGCCGCCTTACGGGAGCCCGCAGCATCTGCGTGAGCGGTGCGGAAGAAACCGGAATGGAAGCGTTTGCGCGGGGGCTCGGCGCGCTGTACGAAAAAGCCTGCAGTGCGGGATGCGTCATTTCGTTCCATCCCACGAAGCGTGATTTTGATACGGCGCTTGAATACATAATGCGGCGCTATGGATACATGCGTCTCACGCTCGATCTGTGCCAGGCACACGACGCGGGTGCTTCAGCTGCTGATATCATCGGCAAATACGGCGGGCGGATAGATATGGTCCATTTTAAGGACAGGTATCCAAACGGCGATCTGTGTCCCGTGGGGCAGGGCGTAATAGACTTTGCGAGCGCCGCGGAGGCGTGTGCGAAGGCGGGCGTCAAATACCTGCTGGCGGAACAGGAGCGCTGGCAGGATCCCTTCAGTGAACTGAAACAAGGCTTCGGATACACCAAAAGCCTTGCCGAAAAAGCGTGACTGCTTCCTGCGTGAAGCACATACAGGCGCGAGAACGCTGACGGGGCCCGCGGAACTGAAAAAGTGTGTTCTATAAGAATTAATGCCGGCCGGGAGGCTAAGTGCTCTGCACTTCTTCCAGCCGGTATTTCTTTAGCAGCAGCATGGTGACCGCGGGGACGATTATCTGGAATGCGGCCCACGCCAGCACCAGCGCCTGCACATTGCAGAAATGGAAGCCGAGCACGTTCCAGTCCAGACCGGGATTGTACTTTATGAACGCGGTGCCGAGAGATACCCCCAGGAAAGCCCCCAGGTTGGAAGTTATGGCGTTGAAAGAAATGTAGTTGCTCTGATTTTCCCTTGGAGCATTCAGGAAAGGTATGTTCTGCGCGGCTACGTTGGCGGTGGCGCCCATCCAGTGCTGCGTAAGGCGCACGACGGGCAGGAGGATCCACACGTTGGACGCGTTCACACAGGCGTAGGCTATAGTTGTGGGGAATTGGATGAATGTATACAGCGCGAATGCCCCGTACCAGCCCAAACGCCTTATGGTATTTGTGGAAGAACGGGCGAATATGGTCATGAACACGGGATACATGAAGTTGATGAGCTGCACGAAAGTAAAGGTCACATGGGCCTGGTCCAGCAGGTAGGCGGACAAGGCGCCGGATGATACGTTCTGGCCCATGCAGTATATGAACATGATCACCATCGTCATGCGGAATTTCGGGTGTTTGAGAGGCTTGGTGACTATGTCAGTGAAGCGGGGCTTGTTGGTCTGGGGGTATGGGAATTCCCTGGGCAGGGCCAGAAGAATGGCCTCGGTGATGCCCAAAGCGTAGGCTATGTAGCGCAGTGCCACCACCACGGTATACTCGTGGGGAGAGCCGGAAAAACTGTCCGCTATGAAGGCGCTTACCACGCCCAGACCCAGGCCGAAAAAGTAGGCGATGCGGGTAGAACTGGCGAAATACCCCGCGCGCAAGTCGCCGGGTATGAAATTCAGGTGCCATACGGTATAACCGCAGCCGCACATGGCGTTTACTATGTTTGCGGTGAATAAAAGCACGACGAAGGCCGTGACCCTTGCGGAAGGGTCACGGAATATCTCTGGCACGAGAGTAATGCACAGGAGATTGAGCGTGTAATAGGTGATACGGCCTGCCATGAGCAGGTAGCGCCTGCGCGGGAAGCTCTCGAGTATAAACGGAGAAAACACGGCGATCACGTTGGACAACAGGGGGATGGCGGTGATGATGCCTATGTTCACCAGGTTGATGCCGTTGTGCAGCAGAAAACTGGTGTAAAACAGCGAGCCGGTCATCCAGGCAATGACATTCTGCGCAACGACGCTGAAGAGCATGGTGCAGCGGCCCTTGCCCATATCGTCGCCAAAATTATACAGCGCGCGCAGGCCCAGATCTCTTCGTGTCAGGCGCATACCGACCGTCCCTTTCTGCCATTGTAGGATAATTATACCACAACAGGCGCGATAAAGGAACAGATCGGCGGCGAACATGGCGGCCTCCGGACTGTACGCGCCGCAGATATTTCGCGCGCCATCCCGCTTTTGTTTAATCTATTCATTGTATTGTTTTCGTTATGATGGTATAATATGAACCGGTAGCGTGTTTTTGGGGGACGGTATAGGTCATCGTCCGGGTCTACTCTTGGCCGTAAGGCCTTTGTCGGAGGCAAACCGTGAAACTGAAAGCCGTAACAAACGCCATACTGGTAATGCGGGATCACCTTATACCGGATGGATATGTGCTGATCGAAAACGGCGTGATCGCAGATTTTGGCGAGATGCGCCGCAGGGCTTTGCCGCAAGGGTGCGAAAAGATCGACGCGCAGGGGCTGTTCCTCGGCCCCGGGCTCATCGATATACATACGCACGCTTCCGACAAAGTGTTTTTTATAGATGACCCGGTGACGGTGTCGCAGTATCATATGCGGGCAGGGACCACTACGGTGCTTCCGGCGCTGTACTTTTCCATGGATCAGGGGGAATGGCTGGACAGCATACGCAAGCTGCGGGCCGCCATGAGCGATCCCAGATGCAGGAACATAGGCGGCCTGTACATGGAAGGCCCTTACCTTAACCCCAAGTTCGGCTGCGACAAGGAGAACAACCCCTGGAGAGGCGGCATAGACCGCAAAGAGTATATGCCGATAATCGAGGCGGCTGCGGATATCGCGAAGGTCTGGGCCGTGGCTCCCGAGCGGGAGGGGATACTTGATTTCGCGCGGGACGTGCGCCGTTTGAATCCCGACGCGGTCTTCGCCGTCGCGCACAGCGAGGCGGAGCCGTACCAGCTCGAGCCGCTGCTGCCTTTGGGGCTGCGCATAGGCACGCACCACACCGACGCAACTGGGACCATTCAAAAGTATCCCGAGGTCAAAGGCGTGTGCGTGGACGAGTTCGTGAATTACCACAGGGAGATATTTGCCGAGCTCATCTGCGACAGCCGCGGCATACACGTGGATCCGTTCATGCTCAGACTTGTCAGGAAAATAAAGGGCGACGACAGGATCATACTCATATCGGACGCCTACGCTTCCGACGCGCCTGCCCCGCCCGGTTACGAGGATGTGAACGACATCAACTTTGATTACTCGGGCGAGATCGCGGGCTCAAAGCTCACGCTGAACGTGGCGATGCGCAACATGATGAAACACACCGGCGCGTCCATAGTGGACGTGTTCGGATACGCCTCGCGCAACCCGGCCCAGGCAGTCGGTCTCACTGACCGCGGCGAGATCGCGGTAGGCAAGCGCGCGGACCTGATAATCACCGACCACCTTATGAACGTAAAAACGATCATGATAGAAGGAGAGAAGCAACCATGAAAGACATCATTACCGATCCCTCGACCAAGCTGAACTTCAGACCCGGCAGTTATGTACCGTTCCAGGACCGGGAAGTATGCGAACGCCTGCGCCTTCTGACCCGGGAGCAGCTTGAGCAGCACGAACCGTGGCAGCATCCGGAATTCAAGGTCAAAGTCATGATGAATCCTCATCCGGTGCTGATCGCCACCCTGTTCTCAAGGCTCAAGGAAGCCAGCGAGGCGGGCCGCAGCTTCTCCATGATACTGGGCAACCCGGAGCCGGAGACTTACATCCCCCTGGCGCAGCTTATCAATTACTTCAAAGTGGACTGCTCAAAGGTTCACATTTTTGCCGAGGACGAGTGGGCGGACGACGAAGGCAACATAGCGCCCGAGACCTACGAAGCCGGTTTCGTGCATTCCATGCTCAAGTATTTCGTGTATCAGATCGACCCGAAACTCAGGATGCCCATGGACAACGTGCATTATCCTACCAACAAAAACATCAGCTATTATTCAAAGCTCATCAACGATATAACCGAGGGCGGCGCCGATATCATCTCCACTTCTCCCGGCTGGACAGGCCACGTGGCGTTTATCGATCCCGTACCGGACTTCGTAAGGGACGATATCGACGAGTGGCTCAACCTTGAAGCCAGGATAGTGACCCTGCATCCGCTTACGGTAGCTCAGAACAGCCTGCACGGCGTGTTCGGGCAGTCCGGATACGTGGCCAGCGTGCCGCCTAAAGCCGCCACCATAGGCCCCGTCGACGTGAAGCGGGCCAAGGAACGCATAGAGGTGCACGCGCTTCTGACCAACAATACCTTCTCTTCCTGGCAGAGGATGACGTCACGTCTCGTGACCCACGGCCCCGTGACTCCGCTGGTGCCCAGTTCCATGCTGCAGACGATGAAGACCCAGGTCTATATAAGCGAGGAAGTCGCCGCGCCGTTTGAGTGCTGGGAGAAAGTGGGCTACTGATAACAGGAGCCAGGCAAGCTCTAAAAGGGTTTCAAAGCATTTATTTCTTAGCTGCGGGGAGGATTCGCGATGATAAGCGCCGAGGCATTGGCACAGGCGAAAGCGGCCTACGACATTGAACGGGACTGCATCGAGGAGATGAAATCGCTGTTCGACGAGCAGGCTTTTTCACGCGCCGTCGAACTGCTCAAGGCTGCGCCGCGCATAGGCACTACGGGATGCGGGCATTCCGGCATCATAGGCATGCATATCGCGCACCTGCTGTGCTGTATCGAGCTGCCGGCCAGGTTCATTTCCC
>JAFZLE010000101.1 GCA_017551645.1 Clostridia bacterium
GGATGAGCCGTTCAGTGTTTTCGAGACTGAACAGGAGTTCCGGGAATATTTCGTAGTAGACTCGGAAGGAAACGAAGTCCTGCGGAGCGACGGATACATCAGACAGGATGGCAGCGTCTTTCTGGCCGCCGAGTCGATGCCACGCTCAGCCTATGAGGCTATAGGCTTTGTACACGAAGACGGTTACTACAGCGGTGACTTTTGCACCTTGACCCTTTATAACGCCGCGCAGGATGAAGTGCTGCTTCGGGCGGACTATCATTTGGATTATTGTTTTGCGGAAAGCTTTTTTCATGGCTTCGACTGCAACACCAGAATGGACGTGATACTGTATGCCGGAGAAGAGGCTGAAAAACTGGCCGTGCTTGGCGGAAACTATGTAGGCAGGGACACTTATACCGGCATGCCATACCCGGATACAAGTATCGTTTTATATGATTATGCGGTTGCTTACTTTGGGTATTACGCCGACGGGCTGCCGACAGTCTCGGACGACTGCTTTGCCTTCAGGATCAGCAGCGGCTGGGCTTACAATAATCCCGAGCTCAGCTGCGTGATCGTAGTATGGAACCTGGAAGGCGGCGAGCCACCGACGGCGGAAGAACTGGGCTTCGATGAAAACAGATGGTTGAAGGTAGGATAAGCCCGCAGTCATGACAGCCGAGCGCTTACAAAACTAATTATTCAAACAGAAAAGCAGCCGTCAGGCTGCTTTCTTTCACAATGGAGGCGAGGGGAGTCGAACCCCTGTCCGAAAACCCAAAGCAAAAAGTGTCTCCGAGCGCAGTACGCGTATTGAATTTCCCTTTGGCAGGCTCCCACGCACGGGATCGGGCCGCAGGTAGCTTCATAAATGCCAGCGCGCCGCAAAGCTTAAACGCGCCCGTTCCCTGCCTTTATGACGCCGGTGGCCTGCGCCGCAGGAGGCTCAGGGTCGACGGCAGCCGCTTAGGCGGCTACAGCGTAACTGTTTTCGTTCGCAGTTATTGTTTTTCCCGATTTTAAGGCAGTTCGGGGCTGCCGCTCGCTGCTTTTCACTTCGTGATCCCCGTCGAAACCAAATACGCCCCCGTAAGATCAGTCGTCAGGAGAATGTTTCGCGGTCTTGCGGAGCGTGCGGGCGATCTCTCTGTCCGCGTCCCGCTTGGCGATATCGTCCCGCTTGTCGTAGTTGTGCTTGCCGCGGCACAGCGCCAAAAGAAGCTTTACACGGCCCTGCTTAAGGTACAGCTCAAGGGGGATAAGCGTAAGCCCCTTAAGGGTTACCTGCTGGTCCAGCCGCCGTATCTCCGACTTATGCAGCAGCAGCCGCTTAACCCGCATGGGGTCGGGATTGAACACGCTGCCGTTCTCATAGGGTGAGATGTGCATGCCGTACACCAGCATCTCGCCGCCCGAGACCTGACAGTAACTGTCTTTAAGGTTGCACCTGCCGCCGCGGATGGATTTGACCTCCGCGCCCTTCAACTCAATGCCCGCCTCAAAGCTCTCCTCGATGAAATAATCGTGCCGGGCCTTACGGTTCTGGGCAAGCACTTTTCTTTCGTCCGCCACGACCATCCCTCCTGTCGAAGCAGGATTATACCATAAAACTCAGGTTTTGTAAAGCCCGCACTTGCCTTTGAATGGCGCGGGTGGTATACTTTGATAAGAATGATACAGGAGGGAACGGGAATGTTAATTCGTCAGCAGGCGTTTACGGGCTTAAACGGGCATTTTCTCAAAGGCGGGCTGCACTGCCACACCACCAGGAGCGACGGCAAACTGTCGCCGGAAGAGACCATCAGGCTGCATGCCGAGAACGGTTACGATTTTCTGGCGCTCACTGATCACCGCTACTATAATTTCGAAAACTACGCGCCGGACACCGACGTGCTGATAATCCCCGGCATGGAGATAGACGTGACTCTGACCAACGGGAAAGGCATGTGCTACCACACCGTGGCCCTGGGGCCGGAGGCGGACAAAAACGGCTACGCCCAGGATGAAAGGGTGCCTAACGGCAAGGTCTCCTGCGCGGAAGAGTTCCAGCCCTATGTGGACGAACTGAAGCGCAGGAACAACATCGCCATGTACTGCCATCCGGACTGGTCCCGCACTCCCGCGCGCCTGTTCGAGAATCTCAAAGGATATTTCGGCATGGAGATATGGAACAGCGGCTGCGTGATCGAAGATGATATGGACGTGGACAACGGCCTGGTTTGGGACGAGCTGCTGGTGGAAGGCCACAGGCTCTATGCCACCGCCGTGGACGACGGCCATAAAAAAGAGCACCACTGCAAGGGCTGGGTGATGGTGAACGCGGAAAAGAACGTGGGCAGCATACTTTCGGCGCTTCAGGAGGGCAAATTCTATTCCTCCTGCGGACCGATGATCTATGACTTCTACGTTGAGGACGATTTTGCCTACTGTGTGACTTCCCCCGTCAAAAAGCTCAGGTTCATCACCGGCCTGCGCCCGACCCACCTGTATCAGGCGGAAGAGGGGCAGTAC
The DNA here is from genome assembly GCA_017551645.1 of Clostridia bacterium. GTDB lineage: Bacteria > Bacillota > Clostridia > Christensenellales > Aristaeellaceae > RUG14130. The sequence continues at coordinate 2,494 of JAFZLE010000101.1, forward strand.
CTGACACGCTTCAAGGTCAGCGTGAAAGACCAGCTGTATACCCGCCTTATGATAGAGGACGAGAACGGCTGCCGCGCCTGGAGCAACCCGATCTTCCTGAAATAAATAAACGCATGATAAAACGCGGCTGTTCAGCCGCGTTTTATTTCTGCCGGTTTTACCGGGAAGGTGGTCTCGTGGGTGTAGATCACGAATCCGGGCTTGGCTCCCGAAGGTTTCTTCACGTACCTGCGGCGCGTCCATGCGACTTCAACAGTGCCGGAGGTCGCGGCTGACGAATATGCCGCCGCGAGGGAAGCGGCGTAAAGCAGCGTTTCGTCCGAAGGAGACTCGGACTTTATTATCACGTGGGAGCCGGGTATGTTTTTCGCGTGCAGCCAGACCTCATCCGGCCGGGCGGAGAAGGTGAGCGCGTCGTTTTGCAGGTTGTTGCGCCCCACGAGGATAACGGTGCCATCCTGTGAAGTATACTCCAGAGGCTTTGAGGGCGCAAGCGCCTTTTTGCGGCTGCGGGACGATACGTCCTTTACGTAGCCCGCGCGCACCATTTCATCCCTGATTTCAGAGAGCCCGGCTTCGTCGGAACACAGTGACAGCATGGTTTCAAGGCTTTCGAGATACCTGAGCTCCTCCAGGGAAGCTTCTATTTGGGCGCCAGCCAGCTTGCGGGCGGTCTGGGCTTTTTTGTATTGCTTGAAGTATTTCTGGGCGTTGGCGTTGGCGTCCAGTTTTTCGTCCAGTTCCACTTCCATAAGCGCGGCGTTCTCGTCATAGTAATTGGGAAGCAGCACTTTTTTCTGGCCTTTTTTCACCAGCTGCGGGTTCGCAAGAAGCATTTCGCCTTTTA
>JAFZLE010000102.1 GCA_017551645.1 Clostridia bacterium
AGGCGCGAGCCGCACGGACGCCGGCGTGCACGCGCTGGGCCAAAACGCGCATTTTGACACGGCATCCCGCATCCCCGCGGACAAATTCAGCTTTGCACTCAACACCATGCTGCCTGATGACATCAGGATAGTCGCATCCTCGCAGGTGTCTCAGGCGTTCCATGCCAGGTTTTCCGCTATAGGGAAAGAATACAGATACCTGTTTTACGCCCATCCGCACGCCAGCGCCCTTTACAGGAACCTGAGCGCGCATATAATATATCCGCTGGATATAGAAGCCATGAACGCCGAAGCGCAGGCGCTCGTTGGCAGGCACGATTTCGCGGCCTTCGCAGCCAGCGGCAGCGAGATAAAGGACACCGTAAGGGAAATAAAACAGGTTAGCCTTGAGGAAAGACCTCCGTTCATAGAAATGCGCATATACGGTACGGGGTTTTTGTACAACATGGTCAGGATCGTCGCGGGCACGCTGACCGGCGTTGGCAGCGGCAAGCTTGAAAGCGGCTGCATAGAGCGCGCGCTTAAGACCGGCGACAGGCTGTGCCTTGGCGTGACCGCTCCCGCGCAGGGCCTGACTCTGATGCGGGTGGATTATCCGGAGGATATATGCTTACCACCAACGTGATGCGCATTCTGGAAAGCGGGGGCATACAGTTTTCCTCCCTGGAATATGAATGGGATGAAGAGGACTTGAGCGGCGTGCATGCGGCGCAGGTGCTTGGGCTGGACCCGGAGACTGTGTTCAAGACGCTGGTAGCACGCGGGGATAAGACCGGGCTCAACGTGTTCATAATTCCCGTGGCGGAGGAGCTGGACCTTAAAAAATGCGCCAGGGCGAGCGGCAACAGGTCCGTGGAGATGATACATGTCAAAGAGCTTAAACCGCTGACCGGGTACGAGCGCGGAGGCTGCAGTCCCATAGGCATGAAAAAGAAGTTCCCGACTTTCATAGACGAGACCGCGCTGCTGGCGGATCTGATCGCCGTAAGCGGGGGCAAAAGGGGAGTGCAGGTGCGGCTCAAGCCGTCTGACCTGATAAAAGCGGCAGACGCCGTCCCCGCAGATCTTACAGTGTACTGATTGCGCCGTATAGACGCACACAATATAAAGGAGAAATGGCCATGAAAGAGTACTATACCATTCAGGTAGCCGGCTTGGAAAGGGATCTGCCTATCTGCCCGATCAACGAAAAGATGTGCATCGCCGGCTTTGTTATCTTTGGCGACGTGGAGCTTACGGTATCCTGCGCGCGTGACCTGCTTAAGATAGCTCCCAAACACGACGTTATCATCACCGCCGAAAGCAAAGGCATACCGCTCGCGCACGAAATGGCGCGCCAGGCGGGCGAAAGCCGCTATCTGCTGGCCCGCAAAGCAACCAAACTGTATATGAAAAATGTGTTTGGAGTGGAAGTTGACTCGATCACCACCGACCACAGGCAGCATCTGTACATAGATGGCGCTGACGCCGAATTCATGAAGGGCAAAGACGTGCTGATAGTGGATGACGTTATATCTACGGGCGAGAGCCTTAAAGCGCTGGAAAAGCTGGTAAACAAGGCGGGCGGCAACATCGTGGGACGCATGGCAATACTTGCCGAAGGCGACGCCATCAAGCGCACCGATATACAGTATCTGCAGAAGCTTCCGCTGTTTGACAGAGAGGGCAACGAGATCTGATTATGGACACGATCCGAACGCCTTGTTTGAACTTTGACTTGAACACGGCGCGCGGATTGTGTTATAATATAGATGCTTTGATTAAAGCATGACATCATATTTAAGGGGGAGCGACAATGTCCTGGTGGGTATGGAGTCCAATGCTCTTGATCGTACTGTGCACCATAGCTTATGTATGCTGGAACTATATCAACATAAAAAAGCTTAACGAAGGCACGGAAGAAATGATCGAGCTCGCCGCTACCATAAGAAGCGGCGCGAGGACCTTTGTAAAAACCGAGTTCCTGACTGTCGGCGCGGTCGTCGTGGTGCTTGCGGCAGTGCTGAGCCTGTTTATTGAAAAGACCGCGGGCCTGACATTTGTAGTGGGCGCGCTCATGTCGAGTTTTGTGTGCGTTATGGGCATGCGGTCAGCCACATACGCCAACGTGCGCACCGCGAACAAAGCCAGAGAGACCAGGTCCATCGGCGAGACTGTCAAGGTTGCACTCACGGGCGGCAGCATCTCCGGTCTTGGCGTGCAGGCGTTCGGCATGCTGGGTATGCTGATCATACTAATGGTATGGGGCGTCGAGCACGATTCCACCGGCGGCGGTTTCGTGGCTTCCATTCCCAACGTCAGCGCCTCGCTCATGCGCATAAGCACGTATTCTCTGGGCTGCTCGCTGGTCGCCATGTTCAACCGCGTCGCTGGCGGCAACTATACCAAAGCCGCGGATATATCCAGCGACATCCTCGCCAAGATCCGCCACGACATGCCTGAGGACGACTCCCGCGTTCCCAACGTTATCGCTGACTTTATAGGCGACAACGTGAACGATATCGCGGGCAACTGCTCCGACCTGCTTGAAAGCTTCGTGGCTACCATCTCCGCTTCCATAATGATCGCCGTGAGCCTGTTCAACGGCATTAAAGACGTGATCCTCTTCCACGGCGAAGAGACCGCTCAGAAGATCGCCGAATCCACTGCGAAACTGGGAGAAGTGGGCGCTGCGCTGGGCGTGGAGAATGCGGCTGACTTTGCGGATGTATCCCAAAAACTTGAAAACCTGCTCACCAAAATGCACTTGTTCCCGATCCTGCTGGCAGGTCTCGGTCTACTGGGATGCCTGCTGGGCCTGGGATACGCTCAGTTCAAGAAGATGAGCGACAATCCCAGCCGTGAGCTGGATCTCGCCACCTGGATCAGCGCAGGCTTTACCGTTTTATTCGGGCTTGGCGCAGCGGCGATAATGTTCGCGGGTTCCGGGTCTGTAGAGGCGCTTAAGCTCGTGGGCTTCAAATGGGGCTTTATTTCTCCCTGGATCTGCGCTGTGCTCGGTATCATCAGCGGCGTGCTCATCGGTATCATTACGGAGTATTACACTTCCACAGATTACAAGCCCACCCAGAAACTGGCTG
>JAFZLE010000103.1 GCA_017551645.1 Clostridia bacterium
GGCGCGGTCCGGCCCGCGCCGGTATCGGCTGTTCCCACGTATTCGCGGGATACCGCTCCCGCACCCGCCCAGTCCGCGCCTGCACAGAAGGCGCCCGAAGCGCCGCCTGCCCCGGGCAGCGACGGCGAGAAGTTCGCCCGTGCCCTGGCCTCTTACGAGCAGGCGTATCCCCGCTTCAGAGGCGTGGTATTCGGGCTCAGATACGTAAAGACCGACGGTGACAGCGTGGTGGCGGCGCTGCCCCAGGAACGGGAAATAATGCGGGACGTCATAAAGACCAAGGCTGCAGACATAGAACAGGAACTGGCTAAGGAGTTTGGGCGGCCGATGAAGCTGGCCCTCGCCCAGGACGCCCCCGCCTCCCCCAAGCCTGCCATGAGCGGACGGGACGTGAGCAACATATTTGACATTTTCCCGGAGCGGGACAAGATAAATCTGGTAGATTGAGGAGAAAACTATGTATCCGATAGCGCGCAAAGTATCCCTGAACCCCACGGTGACGCTTATGGACGTGTATGCCCCGCTGGTGGCGAATAAAGCGCTCCCCGGGCAGTTCATAATCCTCAGAGCGGACGCGGAGGGAGAGCGCATACCCCTGACCGTGGCGGGCACCGACCCCGAAAAGGGGCTGGTGACCATCATCTTCCAGATAGTGGGCGCCACAACCTTCAAGCTCAACCAGCTTAACGAAGGAGACTCCATCCCCGACTTCGCGGGCCCGCTGGGCGAGCCTACCGACCTTGACGGCATCACCTCCGCCTGCATAGTGGGAGGCGGCGTGGGCTGCGCCATCGCCTGGCCCATAGCGAAAGCCCTGAAACAGCGGGGCTGCAGGGTCACGGGCATCATAGGCTTCAGGAACATGGACCTGGTGATACTGGAAAAGGAATTCGCCGAGTGCTGCGACAGGCTGATAGTTATGACCGACGACGGTTCCTACGGCGAGAAGGGCAACGTGACGGTGCCCCTGAAAGCCCTGCTGGAAGGCGGGGAGAAGTTTGACAAAGTGGTGGCGATCGGCCCGCTGGTGATGATGAAATTCACAGTGCTCGCCTGCAAGCCCTTCGGCGTTCCCGTGACCGTGAGCATGAACCCCATAATGATAGACGGCACCGGCATGTGCGGAGGCTGCCGCCTGTCTTTAAACACACCCGAAGGCCGCGTTACCCGCTTCGCCTGCGTGGACGGGCCGGACTTCGACGGTTACCAGGTGGACTTTGACGAGGCCATGCGCCGGGGACGCATGTACGCGTCCTTCGAGAAACACGCTTACGAGGAAGCCTGCCGCCTGTTCAAAAAGGAGGGTTGAACCATGCCCGATATGCCCGTAGCCGCGCTGATATACGACTTTGACAAGACGCTGTCCCCAAAAGACCAGCAGGAGTATTCCTTCCTGCCGGGGCTGAACATCGACCCCGCCTCTTTCTGGGAGGAGTGCCGCCAGCTGCAGCTCAAGCACAACATGGACAGTGTGCTGGCGTACATGCTGAACATGAAGCTGAGAAGCGAGGGCACCCGCCTGCTGACCCGCGAAGGGCTGGAAAAGCTGGGCGAGGCGGTGGAGTTCTTTCCCGGGGTGGAAAGCTGGTTTTCAAGGGTGAACGCCATAGGCCTGGAGTACGGCCTGAAGGTCGAGCACTACATCATTTCGTCTGGGCTCAAGGAGATAATCGGCGGCAGCAAGATAGCCGGGGAATTCACCGCCGTGTTCGCCGCGTCCTTCGTATACGGGGATGACGGCATCGCCCTGTGGCCTGCCACCGCGGTCAACTACACCGAAAAGACCCAGCACCTGTTCCGCATAAACAAGGGAATACTTGACATGACCAACGACCGGGACCTTAACGGCTTTACCCCGGAGTACAAACGCAGGGTACCCTTCTCCAACATGATCTACGTGGGGGACGGTCTTACCGACGTGCCCTGCATGAAGATGACCCGGAGCAAGGGCGGCACTTCAATAGCCGTGTACCCGGAGGGGAGCAGCAGCCTGGGGGACAACATGCTTCTGCAGGAAAGGTGCGACTACTGCGTGCCTGCGGACTATACCCGGAACAGCCCCCTGGAAAACACGGTCAGGGTACTGCTCAAGCGCATATCCGCCCAGACCGCCGCTTCCTCCCTGCACGCCTCCCAGGTGGAGGACGCCATACGCCGGGGCGGCATACCCCAGTGGCAGCTGCAGCTGAACCGTGAGGACACGTCGCTGGAGTCGTAAGGAAACAGTTTTTAGCTTTTAGCTGTCAGCTGCGGGACGCCATCAGTTCCGTGCAGCCACAGCCGCCGCTGCGCAAGCGTCTGTTCTGCGTCATTGCGGGCACAGGCGAAGCCGAAGCGCGGCGATCCGCAGCATCGCTGATCATTGACCACTGATCACTGACCGATATGAGTTTATACCTGAGCTCCTTTTATTTTCCGGGCTATGAAACAGAGGCGGACTTCATGTTCGCCTTAAAAACTACATACGACCAGAGCGTGTACCCCTACGGCGTGCTTCCCGGGGCGGGGCTGGACGAGATCCTTTTCCGCCCTGTGACCATACTTTACGGCGGCAA
>JAFZLE010000104.1 GCA_017551645.1 Clostridia bacterium
AAGATGAACCTGTCCGTAGGCGACGTGGGCGGCAGCGTGCTTTTAGTCAGCCAGTTCACGCTGGCGGGAGACGCCCGGCACGGCAACCGTCCTTCCTTCTCCACGGCGCTGGAACCTGAAAGCGCAAGAAAGCTGTGCGGCTACGTGGCGGACGGACTTAAAAGCCTGGGCATACCCGTGCAGACCGGCGTGTTCCGCGCCCACATGGAAGTCACGCTGTTGAACGACGGTCCCGTGACCATACTTCTGGACAGCCGAAAGGAATTCTGATGGAGATATCGGTCAAAGCGATCGGCGAATGCGCCGCAAACTGCTATATAGTCGAAAAGACGCTCATGATCGACCCCGGTGACGATACCGGAGCCCTGGACCGCTTCATAGCCGAAACAGGCGCCGACATAAAAACGGTGATTATCACCCACGGCCATTTTGACCACCTGCTGGGTGCGGCGCACATGAAGGAAAAATACGGCGCGCGGCTGCTCATATCCGAGCCCGACGCTCCCGCGCTGTACGACCGGGATACAGCCATAGTGCCCGCTTACTCCCTGACGCCGTTCACCCCCGTCAAGGCGGACGCCTTCCTTCAGCCCGGCAAGACCGAACTGCTGGGCCGGGAATGCGAGATAATCTCCACGCCGGGCCACACTCCGGGCGGCATCTGCCTGTATTTACCCGCGGAAAAAGTCATGTTCACCGGGGACACCCTGTTCGCCCACGGCTACGGGCGCACGGACTTTCCGGGCGGGGACATGGGGCAGCTTATCGAGTCCCTGCGCAATCTGCTCAAAATGGACAGCGATATAACGGTCTATCCCGGCCACTATGAAGAGGCGACTCTGGACCGTATCAGGCGAGGATATTACAGATGACGCTCTGCCTGAAGACCAATCTGGAACCCATACGCAACGAGCTGGACGACGTGATCCGCCTGTTTTACGGGGACGTGAGCTTCGTGACCGAAGGCGGCGACGTGACGCTTACACACATCCACGCGGAAAACGGCGGCCAATATTCCGAAACGCTCTCCTGCGGCGAAGTTTCCTGCGAAAAAACCACTGACATTCCTCCGGGCGAGCTGGAACGCAAGCGCGTTATAAAGCGCGCCGCCAAGACCGCGCTGTTTTTGCTGCTAAAGCAGCTGACAGGCGCGGTGCCGCCCTGGGGCAGCCTGACCGGCATACGCCCCACGCGGCTCATGTACGAGGCCATGGACGAAGGGCTCAGCGTTGACGAAGCCCAGGCGCGGATCAGGGACGAGTTTTTCGTAAGCCCCGAAAAGGCAGGCCTGCTCAAGACCATCGTGAACGCCCAGAAAGGGCTCATCTTTCCCCCGGCGGACAGCTTCGACCTGTACATCCACATCCCCTTCTGCGCCACCCGCTGCGCATACTGCTCTTTCGCCACCGGTGAAGTGGGCGACGGCAGGCTGGTAGTCCCCTATGTGGACGCGCTTTTGCGGGAGCTCAAAGCCGGCGCGGCGCTTATGCGGCAGCTGGGGCTTAAGATGCGCGCGGGCTACGTGGGCGGCGGCACGCCCACCGCTATACCCGCCTTCCAGCTGGAAAGGATACTTGCCGCCGCAACGGAACTGTTCGGGCATGGCGAGGAATTCACCGTGGAAGCGGGCCGTCCGGACACCATCACACCCGAAAAGCTGGAAATGCTCAAACGCCTCGATGTCACCCGCATAAGCGTGAACCCACAGACGTTCTCGGACGATACGCTTAGGCGCATAGGCCGCGCCCACAGCTGTGAAGATACGCTCAGGGCATACTCCCTGGCCAGGGAATACGGCTTTGACGACATAAACATGGACCTGATCGCTGCGCTGCCTGGCGAAGACCTGGACGCGTTCTCCCGCACGCTTGAAAAAGTGATCTCCCTGCGCCCCGAAAGCGTCACCGTGCACACTCTGGCGGTCAAGCGTGCCAGCAAGCTGTACGAGGAAAGGCTGCTGAGCGGCCAGACCCGCACCCGCAGTGACGCGGACGGTACCGACCGAATGCTCTCCCTCGCCCTGTCGTCCCTTACGGGCAGCGGCTATGTGCCCTATTACCTGTACCGGCAGAAGCACATGGCAGGCAACCTGGAAAACACGGGCTACTGCCTGCCGGGCAGACAGTGCCTGTACAACATAGGCAACATGGAGGAGACCCAGAAGGTGCTGGCGTTCGGCGCTGGCTCCATAAGCAAGTGGATATTCCCCCGGGAAAAGCGCATAGAGCGCAGCGCCAACCTTCGGAACGTGGAAGAATATATATCGAGAACCGACGAAATGAGCCTGAAAAAGCGAAAAATCATACTTGGCGAGGACTCACATGAAAAAGCTTAGTTTTCTTGCTGTGATACTGGCGCTGGCGCTGCTGCTGAGCGGCTGCGGCGTGGAATACGTGAACCAGTTCGCTGACATCCCCAAACCCGAAGCCGTATTCACGCTGGATGTGGACGGCGTCGTGTATTACATGCGCTTCACGCTGGATCCCGCCGCCGCGCCCAACACGGTGTGCAACTTCATCTCCCTGGCCAACGGCGGCTATTACGACGGGCTGAAGATAGACTATGTATACCCCACCTACTTTATGCGGGGCGGCGACCCGGACGGTGACGGCACCGGCGGGCCCGGCTACACCATAGCGGGCGAGTTCAAGGCCAACGGCTTCCCCATCCCCGGCATTTCCCACTCCCGCGGCGTCATATCCATGTGCCGCCTGCCTGAGGACAACAACTCGGCGGGCAGCCAGTTCTTCGTAATGTTCTCGCGCCAGTCGGCGTATGACGGCCAGTATGCCGCCTTCGGGCAGCTCAAGGCGGGCGACTCCGAATCCGCCGCCACGCTGAGCATGCTGGAAAACGCGCTGACCGACCGAAGCAACCGCCCCGTGGTGCGCCAGACCATAGTGTCCGTGCGCGTGGATACCAAGGGCTACGTGTATCAGGTCACCCCCTACGAGCCGGAGCCCGAACCCGAACAGCAGTAAACATCCCTGACCGGAGGACAGCACAATGCCTGTTAATCCCACACCCGCGCGAAAAAAGCCCATGTCGGCCAAAGCCCGCGCCCGCCTGGCGAAAAAGCGGCGCCAGTGGGCTATCATCATTCTTACCCCGGTGCTTATACTGACGCTGGTGCTGGCGCTGACGCTGCCCGGCAAAGGCAGGAACGACACGACTTCTTCCGAAGGCCCCTCCGTTGCCCCGGTGCCCGACACCACGCCTTACGCGGAGCCCACCCCATCGCCCACCGCGCAGCCCATAGTGTACCTGCCGGTCATAACCAAGGGCAGCAGCGCCAACAAGCGCGTCGCTATAACCGTCGACGACCTGTTCCAGGTGGGCAATCTGGAGAGCATTATGGAGCTTACCCGCTCCCTGGGCGGAAAGCTCACACTGTTTCCCATCGGCAGGCTCATAAACGAGAAGGACGACTTGAAGCGCGCGCTGAGGACCGCGTACTCCTACGGT
>JAFZLE010000105.1 GCA_017551645.1 Clostridia bacterium
ATTTTGCCGCCCTGTCCCGAACGTAGGTGTACAGGTTCGTGGCCACCTCAACGGGCGGACGCTGCGCCAGCGCCTGTATCTCCCACAATGTGCGGGCGGATGGCTTGAGGCCTTCGCCCTCGTACAGTCTTGATTTCATTTGCTGACCTCTGTCAAAGCGTCGGTTATGATCTTTCCCCGCGCCATCACCCATACCGGCGCGAGGTCTTTGTCCAACAGCACCAGGTCGGCGTCGCAGCCCGCGGCGACGCGCCCTTTCCATGAAGCGCCTATGCGGCGGGCGGGGTTTCCGCTGGCCATGCGCACCGCCTGGGGCAGAGGCACGCCGGCTTTGACCATATTGCCCACGCAGCGGTGGAGGGTGGCCACACTGCCGGCGAAGGCCTGGCGGCTGAGCAGTTTCATGACCCCGTCCTCGTACACCGTTTCCACGCCGTTTTCCTGTCGGTAGACGGTGCCTTCCTTAAGCTCGCTGGCCGAGAACTGCAGCCCGTCGGTTATCAGCTCGATCTTTTCCGGGCCTTTGCAGCGGTAGATAAGCTGGAGCAGCTCCAGCGGCAGGTGCTTGCCGTCCGCTATGACCTGGACGGTGAGCTCGTCAAGGTTAAGGCCGGCCTCTATAAGACCGGGTATGCGGTAGCTGTTTACTCGTATAAGCCCGGAACAGCTGGAATACAGGTGCGTCACGTCGCAGTAACCGTGGTTTACGGCTTCCTGCGCTTCATAATACGTGGCGTTCGAATGGGCTATCGAAGCGGTTATGCCGCGCTTTACCAGTTCGTCGCCCAATTCCATGCCGCCGTCCAGTTCGGGCGCGGCGCCCATCATTTTTATGCCGTCCGGCCACGCTTCAAACAGGGGATCAAGATCTGCCTCTTTGGGCACCAGCAGGCTGCCGGGGGCCTGCGCCCCGCTCTGCAGGGGATTAAGGCAGGGGCCTTCCAGATGTATGCCGAGCACCGTGGGCCCGTCATTCCGCGCCGAGGCTTCCCTTGCGGCGGCTATCGCGCCCAGCAGCTGGGGCATGGGGGCGGCCAGAGTGGTGGGCAGCAGGGATGTGGTGCCGAACTTCGCGTGAGCAAGCGCCATCCTGAGCACCGCTTCCGCGGAGCCGCTGTTAACGGAATATCCGCCGCCTCCGTGCACGTGTATGTCCACGAAACCGGGGCACAGCACGAGCCCTGCGGCGTCGATGACGCGGTCATAGGGGCTTGGGTCGAAGTGACCGGTTATTTCGAGTATTTTGCCCTTTTCGACGATCACCTGCGTGTCTTTTTCGGAATCGGGCAGTATGACCCGCGCGCCTCGGATAACGGTTTTCGTATGAAGCACTCCCTTCCGCGAGGGTTTTATATTTGTAAGATATTATAGTACACAACCGCCCCGCTTGCAAGCAGGCGCGTCCCTTTTGTTTATGCTTCCATAACAATTTTGGGAACACGCACATTTTATTTGCAAACTACTTGCAATCTGACAGTGTTCGACTTATAATATTAACATTCTGATGCGTGTGTATTCAGGAGGCATTACAGGTGACTGCGGGCGTGAAAGAGTCGCGCAAGTTGGGTCTTGGCATAGTATCATCATTTAAAAAGCATTGGCGGCTGCACGTGCTGGCGCTACCTGTTTTGGTCTACCTTTTGATATTCAGCTACGCGCCCATGTTCGGCGTGATACTTGGCTTTGAGAACTATTCCGTCGCAAAGGGCTTTTTCGGCAGCGAATGGCTGGGCCTCAGGAATTTTGAGTTCCTTTTCCATACCCTGGACGCCTGGCGCATCACCCGAAACACAGTTTTGTACAATATCGCCTTTATTACCGTAAACACGAGCCTGTCCGTGCTGCTGGCGCTGGTGCTGAACGAGATGTACCTGCGCAAGCTTTCCAAGGTCATACAGACCATGATGATCATGCCCTACTTTCTGTCCATGTCGGTCGTGGCCATCATAGTGTATGCCTTTATAGGCGCCAACGGCGTCGTGAACTCCATAATCAAATCCATGGGCCGGAGCGGTACGAACTGGTACATCTATAAACCGCTGTGGCCGTTTTTGCTGGTGTTCATCAGCGCCTGGAAAGGCGTAGGGTACACCGCCATCGTGTACGTGGCGTCCATTTCCGGCATATCGCAGGAATACTATGAGGCGGCGGTGCTCGACGGCGCCACGAAGCTGCAGCAGGCGCGGTACGTCACGCTTCCGCACTTAAAGCACATAATCGTGATAATGCTCATCCTCAGCATGGGCGGCATGTTCAAGGGCGACATAGGACTGTCCTACAACGTCACCATGAACAGCGGCGCGATATACGAAGTCGTGGACGTCATAGACAGCTATGTATACAGGGCGCTGAAGACCCTGGGCAATACGGGCATGTCCACGGCTGCCGGCCTGTATCAGTCGGTGGTCGGCTTCATCCTGATAATGATATCCAACAAGATCGTCCGGCACGTGGACGAAGAGTCGGCGCTGTTCTGAGAAAGGAGGGGACGGTCAGTGAGCAAAGCAAAAGAAGACAACTCCTTTCTGAAGATCAACCGGATCAAACCGGCGACCAATGCCGTATTCAGCGTCGTGATGAGCGTTATCGCCGTACTGACCGTGGTGCCGGTGGTGCTGGTGTTCATAATTTCCATCACCTCGTCGGAAAGCCTTACCTACCGCGGCTTCAGCTTTTTCCCGCTAAGCACCAGCTTTATAGCGTACAACAGCCTGTTCAAGACCGGTTCCCAGCTGGTGGACAGCTACGTAGTCACCATAGTCGTCACAGCGATACACACCGTGGCGAGCGTACTGATAATGACCATGTACGCGTATGTGCTGGCGCAGCAGCGTTTTACCGCCAGGAAGTTCTACACGTTTGTCGTGTTTTTCACCATGCTGTTTTCCGGCGGCCTGGTGCCTTCCTACATCATAAACGTGAACGTGCTGCACCTGTACGACACCTTCTGGATCCTGGTGCTGAGCAGCATGGTGAGCGCGTTCAACATAATAGTGCTGCGCACGTTCATATCCACTACGATACCCATAGAGCTGTTCGACGCGGCGCAGATAGACGGCGCGTCGGAATTCAGGATATTCGGCAGTATCGTGATCCCGCTGTCCAAGGCGGGCCTCGCCACCATAGGCCTGTTCGTGCTGGTAGGCAAATGGAACGAATGGTTCACCGGCATGCTGTACATCGACACTCCCAAGCTGGTGCCGCTGCAGACCATGCTCACGCGCATACAGCAGCAGATAGACTTCATAAAGAACAACTCGTCGCTGGCGTCGTCTCCGGACGGCATGGCGCTGCTCAAGAATATGCCTTCCGAGCAGACGCGCATGGCGATACTGGTGCTGACCACTGTACCCGTGCTGTTCGCCTATCCCTTCTTTCAGCGCTTCTTCATACACGGCATGACGATAGGAAGCGTGAAGGGCTGAAAACGTACCTATGCCGGAAAGGATCCGGTAAAATATATAGGAGGTAACCCCATGAAAAAGCTTACCCGCATTCTCAGCGTGCTGCTTGCCCTGGTGATGCTGCTGGGTCTCACGCCGGCGATGGCCGACGAACCAGTCACACTGGATTGGTATGTAGCCACCAACATTTCTCCGGACAGCCAGACCGTGTTTGACGCGATCAACGCCTATATGCTGGAGAAGATCAACGTCACCATCAACTTCCACTGGATCGATGCTTCCGAGTATTCTTCCAAGGTCAGCCCCATGATCCTGAGCGGACAGAAGATGGACATCATCAACTGCAACAGCGGCATCGGCTATGTGGACTATGTTGTGAAGGACGCGTTCCTTCCCATCGAAGACCTGCTGCCCGAGTACGCTCCCGAGACCTACGCCATGATACCTGAGGGACTGTGGAACGCCATGAAGGTCAACGGACACATCTACGGCATCCCCTCCTACAAGGATTCCGTCAAGATGTACGCGGTAATGGTCAAC
>JAFZLE010000106.1 GCA_017551645.1 Clostridia bacterium
GCGTATCGCTTCGGCGATCACTCGGTACATGGGTATGGTCCTTACCGCGCGCATGAAGCCGCCTGGGCCCACGGTATCGCCCACCGGCTGGTAGATGCCCAGGCGCTCGGGTGCGTGTACGTCGCTGCGCATTTCCTTAAAGCTGGCGGGAAGTATGCTGATGACCGTAAAGTCGGCGCCTGTGAGCGCCTGCTGCAGGCTTTCGGCCACGGTGTACTTCCAGCGGGACCTGGCGTCAGGATGCGCGCTTATCTTGTTGCCTATGATCTCGTTCCTGCGCGCCGCCTCTTCATCTATATCGTACAGGCGCACGGTGCCGCAGATCTGCGGATCGTTGGCCAGGTCTTTCATGAAGCCCCATGCCCAGCCGCGGCTGCCGCCGCCTATGTAGGCTATGTTCAGCCCGGTTACTTTGTTGCCCTTTACGTCGTAATTCATGCGCTGTTTCCTTTCATGCCCGCGAGCGTATATTCATCGCCTGATATTATACGCCCCGGCCGCAAAAAAGTCACCACCGTTGTTTTGCCGACAAGCTTGTAACCGCGTTGATATTGTGTTAAAATGTGACGAGAGCGTTTCGTGGAACGGGCAAATACTCAGCGGTGCCTGTTCCCTTTCCGGGGCCGCGGCCGCTGCGGCGGGAGCAATATGAAAATAGCGTTTATCGGAGCCGGTTCCATAGGCTTTACCCGGCGGCTGCTGGCGGACATACTCAGTGTGCCGGAATTCAGGGACATAGAAGTCGCCTTCACGGATATAAACCAAAACAACCTGGACATGGTGACCCAGCTGTGCCAGCGGGACATCGAGGCCAACGGGCTGAACATAAAGATACAGTCCACCCTGGACAGGCGCGCCGCTTTCAAGGATGCCAAGTACGTGATCAGCTGCGTGCGCATAGGCATGCTGGAAGCGTTCACCAAGGATATTGAAGTGCCCCTCCGTTACGGCGTGGACCAGTGCGTGGGCGACACCCTGTGCGCGGGCGGCATAATGTACGGCCAGAGGGACATAGCCGCCTTCGAGGGCTTCTGCAGGGACATAAAGGAAGTCGCCCTGCCCGGCTGCATGCTGCTGAACTACTCAAACCCCTGCGCCATGGTGACCTGGTACTGCAACAAATACGGCGGCGTGCCCACCGTGGGCCTGTGCCACGGCGTGCAGGGCGGGCACCAGCTCATCGCCAACGCGCTGGGCTATAAAAAAGAGGAGATCGACATCATCTGCGCCGGCATCAACCACATGACCTGGTACATCTCCGTAAAGCACGACGGCGTGGACCTGAACGGCAAACTGCTGGCCGCACTGGAAGCAAATCCCGACATCGCCCGCACCGAGAAGGTCAGGATAGACATGATGCGCCACTTCGGCTACTTCTCCACCGAGTCCAACGGCCACCTGTCCGAATATGTGCCCTGGTACAGGAAGCACACGCAGAACATACACAAGTATATCGACCTGGGCAGCTGGATAAACGGCGAGACGGGCGGCTATTTAAGGGTGTGCACCGAGGGCCGCAACTGGTTCGAGACCGACTTCCCCAACTGGCTGAAGCAGCCGCCCTTCGAGTATAAGGCGGAGAAGCGTTCCTCCGAGCACGGCAGCTACATAATCGAAGGCCTGGAGACCGGGCGGGTCTACAGGGGGCACTTCAACGTAGTCAACAACGGCACCATAACCAACCTGCCCGAAGACTGCGTGGTTGAGGTGCCCGGCTACGTGGACGGCAACGGCATAAGCATCCCCAAGGTGGGCGACCTGCCCCTGGGCTGCGCCGCCTGCTGCAATTCCAACGTGAGCGTTCAGCGCCTGGCGGTGGAAGCCGCGGTGAAAGGCGACATAACCCTGCTCAGGCAG
The DNA here is from genome assembly GCA_017551645.1 of Clostridia bacterium. Lineage (GTDB taxonomy): Bacteria > Bacillota > Clostridia > Christensenellales > Aristaeellaceae > RUG14130. The sequence goes on from JAFZLE010000106.1 coordinate 1,858, forward strand.
GCTATGCTGCTCGACCCGCTCACCGGCGCCGCCTGCGAACCCGACGCGATATATCAGATGGTGGACGAGCTGCTCATAGAGGAAGCCGAGTGGCTGCCCCAGTACGCCGAAGAGATCGAAAACGCCAAGCAGCGCATGGCCGAAAGGAAGCTCAGCGGCACGTTCATTCCTCCCATAGTGACCGAAGGCGCGGCGCGCCTGCACACCAAGACCGTGGAGGAAATGCTCAAAGACCGGGAAGCCGCTTCCGCCAACGCCGGCGAAGCGGACAAAGCGAAAAAACGTTTTTAGATCATAAAGATCAAGGAGAATAAATGTCCTATCAAAGCGAAGCCGTAGACCAATACCAAAGTGCCCTTAAACAGGGCAAAAAATACTTCAGCGCCTGCATGGCCAAAGGCGTGTCCCCGTATCCCGCGGTGCTGAAAAACATATTAAAATCATCCGCCGCCACAGCTACCCAGGAGCTGGGCATAATCGATATACCCATGAACCGTATCACCGGCACCTGGGCGGAGGGGCGCAAAGCCGCCTTCGCCGGAAACTTCATGCCCCTGATAGATATAAACAGCGAGTTCGGTTCCAAGTGGGTCAACCTGTGCGCCTCCCAGTTTGAGAGGGGCATAACCACTCCCATAATCTGCTATGAGTATCTGGGCAACTTTTACGTGCAGGAAGGCCACAAGCGGGTCAGCGTTATGAAGAGCCTGGAGGCTGCGAGCATTCTGGGGCAGGTCACCCGCTTCGTGCCCGAACCCTCCGACGACCCCGCGGTAAAGCTGTACTACGAATTCATGGAGTTCTACAAGTGCAGCAGCCTGTATACCGTGTCGTTCACCGTGCCGGGCGGGTACGCCCGCCTGCAGGCGGCGCTGGGATTTGAGCCCGGCCAGGAGTGGAGCGAAGCGTTCAGAAGGGAGTTTTCCGGGGAATTCATGCGCTTTTCAGGCGAATTCGAGCGGCTGAATACCGAAAAACTGCCGCTTACCGCCTCAGACGCCCTGCTCACGTACCTGGAAGTGCATCCGTTCGCGGAAATGAACGACATGTCGAACGAGGAACTGCGCAAGACCCTGACGGCGGTGTGGCCGGATATCCGCCTGCTTGCCCAGGGCAGCCCCATCTCCATCAGTTCCGAACCGCAGATAAGGGAAAAAAGCCTGCTGGAACGCATACTGGGTTCCGACAAGCTGCACGCCGCTTTCATTTACGATTTTGACCCCGCCACCAGCCCCTGGGCGTCCGCCCACAAACAGGGCGAAAACTACCTGAGGGAACAGGGTTACACTGACGTCACCGTCAGCAGCTGCCTGACCCGGGGCGACGCGCTGGGCTGCATGGAGCAGGCTGTCGCCGACGGGGCGAACGTGATCTTCGCCACCACTCCCACGCTTATCGACGCCTGCCGCAGGATCGCCGCGGAACACAAAAACATAGCCGTTTACAACTGTTCCCTGTCCCTTGCCTACGCGGAAGTGCGCGGTTACTACTGCCGCATATACGAAAGCAAGTATATCGCCGGAGCCATTGCGGGCGCCATGGCACGGAGCGACCGGATAGGCTACGTAGCGACCTACCCCATAATGGGAAGCGTATGCGCCATCAACGCTTTCGCTCTGGGAGCAAGGCTCACCAACCCCCGGGCAAGGGTGTGCCTTAAGTGGAGCTGCTTAAGCGGGAACCCCGTAAAAGAGCTGCTCGACTCAGGCGTGGACGTTATCAGCAACCGGGACAAGGACGGCGCCGATTCCCAGCTGGCGTGGCATCAGGGCACGTATCAGGTCGAAGATGGCATGATGCGGCCTCTGGCATCTCCCCGCTGGAACTGGGGAGTGTTCTACGACAAAACCATCCGCGCCCTGCAATCCGGCGGCATAGAATCCGCCCGGGACAACCTGCGCGCGGTAAACGACTGGTGGGGGCTTAGCGCGGGTATGGTCAACATTGACCTGGACGAAAGCCTGCCTTCCGGCCTTAAAACGCTGGCGGAGATACTTACCAAAGGCATCACTTCCGAACAGATAGACCCCTTCCTGTGCCCGCTGACCGACCAGGCCGGCAGCGTGATAAGCGACGGCACCCGACGCTTTACCCACGACGAGCTCATGCGCATGGACTGGCTGTGCTGCAGCGTAGACGGCCATATCCCCGAGTACGCCGAACTGCTGCCCCAGTCCCGCAACCTGGTAAGGCTGCTGGGCATCCACAGGGACGCGATACCTCCGGAAACTGAGGAAAACACGTTATGAGAATACTGCTCGTAGCCGATGAAGAAGCCAAATACCTGTGGGATTATTACCAGCCGGGCCGCTTGAGCGACATCGACTGCATACTCTCCTGCGGCGACCTTAAGCAGGAGTATCTGGAATTTCTGGTCACTATGAGCGGAAAGCCCCTGTATTACGTCCACGGCAACCACGACTCCGGCTACGTGAATTACCCGCCCGAAGGCTGCGACTGCGCCGAAGACACGGTGATCAATATAGGCGGGCTCAGGGTACTGGGGCTGGGCGGCTGCATCCGCTACAATCCCGGCCCCTATCAGTACACCGAAAGGGAGATGCGCAGCCGCATAAGGCGCGTATCTCGCCGGATAAAAAAAGCGGGCGGCGTGGATATCGTGATCACCCATGCCCCGCCGCTGGGTTACGGCGACGCGCCCGACAACGCGCACCGGGGGTTTGGGTGTTTCCTGAAGCTGATGGACGAGTTCCATCCCAAATATCTTATACCCGGCCATGTGCACCAGAGCTACGGCCACCGGCTGCCCCAGTCGGTCGTCTACGGCGACACTACGGTGTATAACGCGGTGGGCTGGCACATTCTTGA
>JAFZLE010000009.1 GCA_017551645.1 Clostridia bacterium
CTTTCCATCGCGACCACCGTCACGTTCCTTAACATGGCCAAGCGCTTTTCCGGCAACGTCAACCAGGTGGCGCAGCAGCTCAACAACATAGCCATGGCGCTTGCGGGCGCGGGGCGCGTGTTCGAACTGATAGACATGCAGCCAGAGACGGACGAGGGCTACGTGACACTGGTAAATGCTGTTATAGATGCAGACGGCAATGTAAGCGAATCGGATAAGCAGACAGGCACCTGGGCGTGGAAGCACCCGCATCACGACGGTACGGTGAGCTATACCCGCTTGGAGGGCGACGTGCGCCTGGAGCACGTGGACTTTGCCTATGAAGAGGGCAAGACCGTGCTGCACGACATCACGCTGTACGCCAAACCCGGCCAGAAAGTGGCGTTCGTGGGCGCGACGGGCGCGGGCAAGACCACGATCACCAACCTGCTGAACCGCTTCTACGACATAGAGGACGGCAAGATCCGCTATGACGGAATAAACATCAACAAGATCAAAAAGTCAGACCTGCGCCGTTCCCTGGGCCTGGTGCTGCAGGACACCAACCTGTTTACGGGTACTGTTATGGAAAACATACGCTACGGCAAGCTGGACGCCACGGACGATGAGTGCGTGGAGGCTGCCCGGCTCGCGGGCGCAGACGAGTTCATAACCCGCCTGCCCCAGGGCTATCAGACCATGCTCACCAACAACGGCGACAACCTGTCCCAGGGCCAGAGGCAGCTTTTGTCCATAGCCCGCGCCGCCGTGGCGAACCCGCCCGTTATGATACTGGACGAAGCCACGTCGTCCATAGACACCCGCACCGAGCAGATAGTGCAAAGGGGCATGGACAAGCTTATGGAGGGCCGCACGGTATTCGTTATCGCCCACAGGCTGTCCACGGTCAAAAACTCCAACGTGATAATGGTGCTGGAGCACGGACACATAATAGAGCGCGGAACTCACGAGCAGCTGCTGGAAATGAAGGGCGAGTATTACCAGCTCTATACCGGCGCGTTCGAACTCGAATAAACACATTGACAGGACCCCCGCCTTACAAGCGGGGGTCCTGCGACGAACGGAGGAGATCAGGATGCCTGTCAGCGAGATCAGAAGCGATGGGAAGCTGCCTGTACTGACGGTCAACGGCCGGGAAGTGGCTCCCTGCGGGTATATGAGCTACCAGGCGGAAAAGGCGGATTACGACGGTTTCGTGCGCGCGGGATACAGGCTGCTGTTCGTGCCTGTGTACGCGGGCGACCGGGGCATCAACCCTTTCAGCGGCATACGTCCGTTCTATCCGGGTTTCTGGAAAGCTGAGGACAGCTACGATTTTTCCGCGGCCGAAAAGGTGTTTAAGCTGGCCATAGGGGAGTTCAGACCCGGGGAGATATGGGTGATCCCGCGCCTGATGCTCGAGCCTCCCACATTCTGGGAGAAAGCGCATCCCGATGAGCTGTGCCGCGACGCGGCGGGCGCCAGCGTGCACCAGAGCTATTCGTCGGAAGTGTGGCTGAGCGACACTTTTAAAGCCATGTGTGCGTTTCAGGACTGGCTTACCAAAAGCGGTCTGGACGAATATGTTGCCGGCTGGCAGCTCGCGTGCGGCTGGACAGAGGAATTCATGCGCCCCATGACGCATCCCATGCAGCTTACGGATTATTCCGCGCCTTCGCTTAAAGCGTGGCGCGGGTTTCTGAAAGACAGATACGGGACCATAGACGCGCTGAACGCCGCCTGGCGCGGTTCATACGCGGGCTTTGATGAGGTCAGCGTCCCCACGCCGGCGCTCAGGCTCTATGTGCCTGATGACAGCCGCGAGATACCCGCGCCGACAAGGGATTACAACCGTTTCCGCAGCGTGGAGACCGCCAACGCCCTGGTCCGGCTCGCCCGTGAGGCCAAACAAATAACTGGCGGGCAGCGGATCATAGGCGCGTTTTACGGATACGCGGGTACCCGTTTCGGGCACGACGCCATAGACATCGTGCTGCGCAGCAGTGACATAGACTTTCTGGCAAGCCCCTTTGCCTACGATACCGGACGCGCGCCTGGCACGGACTGGGCGCTGCAAGGCGCGCTGGGTTCCTGCCGGCTGCACGGCAAAGTGTGGTTTACGGAATGCGACGTGCGCACCCACTTAAGCAGGCCTATCAGCGAAGCGATGCCCCGGGCAAACCCTGCCGGCAATACCCAGTATGACGGCCCGATCTGGCTGGGCCCGCGGGACGAGGAGACCGCCGTGCATCAGCTCAGGAAAACCGTCGCCAAAACGATCTCCTGCGGGGCGGCCATGTGGTGGTTCGACATGTGGGGCGGCTGGTTCAATACCCCGGCGTACATGGAATGCATCAGGCGTTCGTTAAAGCTGTATGAACAGCAGTCCAAACAGAAGACAGCGGCGGCAGTGGCGCTTATATACGACACTTACGCGGGCGGTCAGTACGCGGACGCCTGCGGCATCGGCCAACTCACTCAGAAGATGGCTTCAAGCGGCGCGGCGTTCGAGCAGTTCGCATTGAGCGATCTTGACTTGCTCGACCCTGATGACTTCCGGGCCGCTGTATTCATGAATATCACATCACCGATAGAACGCATTAAGCGCTGGCGCGGCAAGGGCCGCTCGCTCGTATACGTGAACTGCGTATGCGGCTTCGGGGAAACCGGAGGATACGCAGCCAAACTCACGGAGGGCAGCGTCAGGGTGCATGCAGACTATCAGGAATACAGGTTTGACGCGGTGCCGATGACGGCTGTCCTGCGCGAGGCGTTTCTTACCGCCGGGGCGCACATATACGCATTCACCGACGACATCATATACGCTTACGGCACTATGGTGGCGATACACGCGGCGACGGACGGGGAAAAGCGGATCTATCTGCCGCGCAGAGCCGCGCTCGAGGACGCGTTCACAGGCGAGAGACCCGAGCCCTGCGAACACTTTACGGACTTCAGCATGAAAAAGGGCGAGACCCGCGTGTTCACCGTGCTGACCGAATAGCGGACGGTGTTTGTCAAACAGGGGTCTAAGCCCCGGCGGATCCGTTTGATATGGCTTGCCAACTGGCCGGCATAAAGGTTATAATATCATCAAATGAATAAGCATACAGGAGGATAAAACGAGCATGGCAAAACTGAAATTCGGCGTCATAGGCAACGGAGGCATTTCGGGAGAACATCTGCGCGGATACGCGAAGAACCCCGACGCGGAGATCTGGGCGCTGTGCGACATCAACAAGGAACGCTGCGACAGGCGGGGCGAGGAATTCGGAGTGCCGGAGGAAAGGCGTTTCCAGTCCGCGGAAAAGATGCTGGCCGCCTGCCCCGAGCTTGACGCGGTGAGCGTATGCACCTGGAACTCCGCCCATGCGGAGTGCGCCATAGCTGCGCTGAACGCGGGCAAGCACGTGCTGTGCGAAAAGCCCATGGCCATGAACGCCGAGCAGGCTCAGCGCATGAAGGAAGCCGCCGATAAAAACGGCAAGCTGCTCATGATAGGCTTCGTGCGCCGCTTCGGCAACGACTGCGCCGTGATGAAAGACTTTATAGATAAGGGCTTCTTCGGCGATATCTACTACGCCAAAGCCACGTACCTGCGCAGAAACGGCGCGCCGGGCGGATGGTTCGGCAATAGGGAGCTCTCCGGCGGCGGGCCACTGATCGACCTGGGCGTGCATATAATAGACCTTTGCCGCTACCTTATGGGCAATCCCAAGCCCGTGTCCGTGTACGGAGCCACGTTCAGCAAGCTGGGGGACAGGCCTACCGTGAAAAAGCGGGCCGGATATGCCTCCATGTCCACGGACATCGACAAGGTGTTCAATGTTGAGGATCTCGCTACCGCCATGATCCGTTTTGACAACGGCGCGGTGCTGCAGATAGAGGCGAGCTTCAGCCTGAACATCAAAAAGGACGAGGGCGTACTGCAGTTCTTCGGCACCAAGGCGGGCGCAAAGCTGGATCCCGAACTGGAGATA
>JAFZLE010000010.1 GCA_017551645.1 Clostridia bacterium
CACAGCGTCTTGCCGGAGGCGGTGGGCGTGACCACTACCAGGTCTTTCCCCTGGAACGCCAGTCCCAGTGCCCGCGCCTGGTGGGAGTACAGCTGTGTGATGCCCCGCTGCCTGAGCACTTCAATTATCCGCTGGTCCAGCGTCTCGGGAAAAGGCGCGTAGCAGGCGGGGTTCGCCGGCAGTGTGCGCATGCACTCCACATTGGCCATGAAGCCGGGATCGTTTGTGAGGTTGTTCAGCAGTTCAGGTACAGTCATGTTTTTAAGCTATACGTACTCCACTTCCGTGCCCGCCACGGCTTCGTTTACCAGTTTTTCCACGTCCAGCTTGCTTTCTTCCTTCTCTACCTTGTCCAGCCGGGGCTTGGTAACGGGATGGCGAGGGGTGAACACGGTGCAGCAGTCCTCGTAGGGGAGTATGGAGGTCTCGTAGGTGCCTATCCTTTCGGCGATGCGGATTATCTCCAGCTTGTCCATGCCGATAAGCGGGCGGAACACGGGCATGAGCGTGACGTTTTCGGTGCACATCATGGCTTCCAGCGTCTGGGAGGCCACCTGGCCGATGCTCTCGCCGGTGACCAGGCAGCTGCAGCGCTCGTTTTCGGCCACTTTGGCGGCGATGCGCATCATGAAGCGGCGCATTATCACGGTGCCCAGGCCTTCCTCGCACTTTTCGTGTATCTCCAGCTGGGGCCTGGTGAAGGGCACTATGTGCACTTTCATGCCGTACTGGTAACCGCCGGTCAGTCTGGCGAGGGACAGCACCTTGTCCCGGGCGAACGCGCTGGTATAGGGCGGGGAGGCAAAGTGGATCGCCTGCAGGTGCACGCCCCGGCGCATTATCTGGTAGCCCGCCACGGGGGAATCTATACCGCCGGAAAGCAGCAGCATGCCCCGCCCCGCGGTGCCCATGGGCAGCCCGCCCGCGCCCATTATCTCCCGGTTGCACAGGTAGGCATGGTCGCGGATCTCTATCCACATCTCCGTCTGGGGACGGTGCACGTCCACGGTCAGGGAGGGGTTGGCCTCCAGTATCCTTTCGCCCGCGACGCCCGCCAGCACCTGGGAGTTCAGGGGGAAGGACTTGTCGCTCCTGCGGCAGATGACCTTGAAGGAGCCCTTTACGTCCTTCATCATTTCGGCGGCCTTGGCGAGTATGGCGTCCAGGTCCTTTTCCATCTCAACCGCCGGGGACACGCTGTACACGCCGAACACGTTTTTGACCTTGTCTATGGCCTCCTCCATGTCCGGAAAATCGCTTACGTATATGCGGCCCTCGCTCAGCCACACCCGGCCCTCGCCCAGCGTTTTCCTGATGTCGTCCACCAGGGTCTTAAGGAAATAGGGGCGGTTCAGGCCCTTCAAATGGACCTCGCCGAAGCGGACCAGAAGTACTTCTCTCATTTTGCGCCTTTCGGGTAGTTTATTATTTGATGACCAGCGAGGCGAGCACGTCCTCGGCGATCTCTGTGACGCCGCTGCCTATGAACAGCACGCCCACCACGGTCTTGCCCCTGCCGGTCAGGTACAGCGCCAGACCGGCGCTGGACACCTCGCCCTTTATCACGCCGAACACGCGGCCGTCTATGGTCTCGGTATGCGGGTCGGCCTGTATGCCGGTGGACTTGGGCAGCACCATGGCGGCGAACTGTTCGGCGTACATGTCGTCATAATCAAAATCTATGGGATACACGGTCACCGCGTAGGCGTTGTTCTGGACCTTGGGATCGGAGAACAGCACGCCCGAGCCCGTGTCCATAAGGGAGAACGTGTCGGGATAATCGACGGAGATAAGGTCGTTGCTCCAGGTAAGATACCCTTCCCGCGCGGCGCCCTGAAGGAAATCGTACCTGAGCTCGATACTGCCCAGCAGCGCTTCGGATATCTCTATAGCCTGTTCGCCTATCAGCACGAAACCCGCCAGGTGGGTGTCTCCCGTAAGCAGCACGCAGTGCGCCGTGTCGCCCGTGGCTTTCCAGGAGCCGAACAGGCGGTAGCCCTTGAGCCCCGCGACCTCCACGTACTCGTACTCGCCGTTCATTTCCAGGTTGGGGCCGGAATAGCTGTCCAACCAGGACTTTATGATCTCCGTGTCCTGAACGGAGTCGCCGGTCAGGGTGATATAGTTCTGGAACACGCAGAAGGTGAGTATGCCGCTGTTCCCGTCGGGGGACAGAAGCACGATGTCGCCGTTGGTGGCGGTGTCCAGGCTCCAGGAGGCCGGGTAAGTGAAGGAGTAGTAATCGTCGGAATAGACTTCGCTCTTGGTGCCTTCCGCGAAGGCGGCGCAGGCGAGCAGCGCCAGAACGGTAAACAGGGAAAGCAGTTTCTTCATGGTGCGCGCTCCTTTCGTACGGTCGGGAGGTGACGTGAAAGCGTTCTTATTTACCGCCGCTGGTACCTGACCAGCAGCGCGGCTTTCTCGCTGACTTTTTGGGCGGTAAGCTCTATCTCTTCCCGGGTGGTGAAGCGGCAGAGGCTGAAGCGCAGGGCGCTCTGGGCGATCCTGTCCCCCAGGCCCATGGCAAGCAGCACCTTTGAGCCCTTCCTGCCCTTGGCGGAACAGGCGGAGCCGTTGCCCACGCAGATCCCGTCCTCCTCCAGGGCGTGCAGCAGCGTCTCGCTGTTCACGCCGGGGAAAGAGATGTTGAGTATGTGCGCCGCCCCGTTTTCCGGGGAATTGACCCGCGCCCAGGGAACAAGGCGGACGATATCGTCTTTAAGCAGGTTTTTGAGCGCTTCCACGCGCTGCCGCATGCCGGTGTCCGCCAGCATCTCATCCATGGCGGCGCCCAGCGCCGTGATGCCGGGAGTGTTCTCGGTGCCGCTCAGCAGCCCGCCCTCCTGGCCGCCTCCGTATATCAGGGGCTTTAAGTGCACGCGTTTGGACACCACCAGCGCGCCTGTGCCCTTGAGCGCGTGTATCTTGTGGGCGGACAGGGTGTACATGTCCACGCCCTTAAGCGATATGTCTTCCCTTAAAAAGCCCTGCACGCCGTCCACGTGGATAAGGCAGTCGGGACACAGGGCGTCGCGCAGCTTTACTATTTCGGATACGGGATTAACGGCGCCGGTCTCGTTGTTGACCTGCATCACGCTCAGCAGGTCCAGGCCTTCGGTGAGCGCCTGTTTTACCGCGTCAAGGCTCACGCTGCCGGTCTCTTCCGCGGGCAGGTACGTGACCTGCGCGCCCTCGGTCTCCAGTTTCTGGGCGCAGGCGAGCACGGAGGGGTGCTCCACGCTCGTGACCGCGATTTTCGCCCGGCTCCTGTCCTGCCTGAGGCTGCCGAAAAGGGCCAGGTTGTTGGAATAGGTGCCCCCGGGGGTAAAAATCACCCGGTGTTCCCGGGCGTTTAAGGCGTCAAGCACTTTCCCGCGGCATTCCTCCATCAGCCTGTGCGCCCGGAGGGCGGGATAATACAGCGCGGAAGGGTTGAACCACTCTTCCGTAAGCGCCTTTTCCGCCGCCCGCACGGCACCGGGACAGGGCCGGGTGGTAGCGGAGGAATCCAGGTATATCACGCGGGCTTCTCCCCCTGCCATACGCCGAAGTTGAGGGCGTTGCGGGTGGTGATCAGCGTTTTCATGTCCGGGCTGGGCTCGATTATGGCCAGGTGCTTTACGCCGTTCTTCACGAAATACAGGTAGGTCAGGTCCGCGTCGCGGTTAAGGAACCAGTTGTGCTTTTTGATGTCCTTGCCGCTCAAATAGCGCTGGAAGGAGGGATGGTTCACGCTGCCCGCGCTCTCCACCATGTCCAGCGGTATCTCAGCCAGATATTTACGCTTGGAGTTGTTCAGCACCTGGCTCACGTCCAGCGTGGCTTTGGGGCCCAGGCGGGTGAAGGCGTACTCGTATTCCGTGCGCAGCGTGTCCTTTTTGAACCACAAAAGCCCGGCGCAGCCCACCAGCAGCAGGCCCATGACCAGGCTGGGCCAGTCGAACCCCTGCCCCATGGTGATGGTGTTTATGGAACCGTACACCTGTATCAGCCCCAGCAGACCGAATATGATTATGAATACCCAGACCAGATAGTACACGGCGGTGTTCAGGCCGTTGTGCCGTTTGACTACGATTTGCTCCTTGTGGTCGTCCATTGCCATGATACGTTTCTCCTTTGCACAGATATCGCGCGCCGCGGCCGGAAACACGGCTGTTTTTTGTGACGGTCAGCCCTGCCGCCCCGCGGCCGAAACGCAGATTGCGTACTTTTTTCTATCATAATATTATACCAGCGCGGGCGGGCGATGTCAATCTTGGCGAAATTTACACTGTCTACCTTGTGTGAACGCGAAAAGTATGGTAAAATATTCCAAACATGTTTTTTTCGGAAGGCGAAGGCATTGATAGGATATTATAATTACACGGTAGTGCTTACATATCTGGGGCTGCTGGCTTCCCTGGGCAGCGCGGCCTCGGCCATAAACGGTAACTTTAGGCTGTCGATGATATTCATGCTCATCTGCGGCTTTGCGGACATGTTCGACGGCGTGATCGCCCGCACGGACAAAAAGCGTTCGGAGAACGCCAAGCGTTTCGGAGTACAGATAGATTCCCTGTGCGACATGTCCTGCTTCTGCTGCCTGCCGGCGGTGTTCATGCTGTGCCTGTGCGGAGTGAGCGCGCTGAGCCTTATAGCCGGCGGCATGATAATGCTCTCCGGCGTGATACGCCTGGGGTATTTTAACGTGCAGGAGATCAACCGCGAGCTGGAAAACGAGGGCAGGCGGGAGTATTACGACGGGCTGCCCGTGACCGCGAGCGCGCTGATACTGCCCCCGGCGGCGCTTCTGGGCGCGCTTATGGGAGCCAACTGGTTCAGCCCCGCGGTCATGATAATCGCCGCGGTGCTCAACGTCACCCGGGTCAAGATCAAAAAGCCCCGGGGAAAGTGGATCCTCATCATGCTGGGCATAGGTACGGCCATCGCCGTGCTGGTGCTGGTGTTTGGCGGCAAAGTCACCGCTTCCGGCGTAAATGTTTGAGGATATTTATTCTTCCGCCCCGGGCAGAGCGCTGTCGGGGCTGCTGGCGCGCCCGTTCATTTCCAAAGCGGCGGGCAGGTTCATGGACAGCCGCCTGTCCGCGCCGTTCATCAGACCCTTCATAAAAAAACACCGGATAGACCTGAGCCAGGCAGAGCAGGACAGGTATAAAAGCTTCAACGCGTTTTTTACCCGCCGGCTCAAAAAAGGCGCGCGTCCCGTTTCTTCGGACGCTTCGGCGCTGGTCTCCCCCTGTGACGCGCTGCTCACCGCCTACGACATAGGCGAAGAGAGCGTGTTTCCCATAAAGGGCAGGACCTACAGCGTAAAGGAGCTGCTCAGGGACGACGCCCTTGCGGAAGAGTTTTCCGGGGGCAGGTGCCTGGTGTTCCGGCTCACGCCCACCGACTACCACAGGTACATATTCCCCTGCGAGGGGCGGATAACGGGCTTCAGGCACATACCCGGCGTGTACCACACCGTGCGCCCCAACGCGCTCAAAAACACGCACGTGTTTTATGAGAACACCCGGGAATGGACGCTTATGGAGACCCCCGTGTTCGGCAAAGTGCTCATGATGGAAGTGGGCGCGCTGCTGGTGGGCAGGATAGTGAACACCGTGAAAGAGGGCGCGTTCACACGCTGGCAGGAAAAGGGCTGGTTCGAGTTTGGCGGTTCCACTATAGTCCTGCTGCTCAAAAAAGACGCCTGCGCCTTCACGCTGCCGCTGGATACCGACAGCGAGCTGCCCGTAAAGTCTGGCCAGGTGATCGGGTTCAGGCAGATACAGAAACAATAAAGACCGTAAAGACCATGAAAAAACTTGTCTCCTTTATCGTCA
>JAFZLE010000107.1 GCA_017551645.1 Clostridia bacterium
AAGCTTGGTCCCCGGCTTTACAGGCAGGACAGCGTCATCATTCTTTAGAAGCACTATGGACTCCGCCTCCGCGCGCCGCGCAGCCTCGTGGTCCGCCTCCCTGTCAAAAACCGCCTGTTTCCGGTTCTCCGTATAACGGAATACGATGCCAAGTATCCTTTCGCAAGCCAGGTCTACCAGCTTTTCGTCAAGCCTGCCTTCACTCACCGCGTCGACTATTAGCCTATCATTTATACCGCCTGACGAGGGCATTTCCAGGTCACAGCCGGCTCTGAGCGCAGGTACTCGCTCGTTCACGGCGCCCCAGTCCGTCATAACGAAGCCATCAAAGCCCCATTCGTCCCGTAGTATATCTGTCAGGTATTTTTTTGTCTCCCCTACATACTCGCCGTTTACCCTGTTGTAGGAGTTCATCACCGTCCAGGGCTTGGCCTGTTTTACAGCCGTCTCGAACGGAGCAAGGTATATTTCGCGCATCGTCCTTTCGTCCATATCGGATGAGCTGGTCATGCGCCTGCATTCCTGGTTGTTCGCGAAAAAGTGCTTTAAGCTCGTGCCGACATTCTGGCTCTGGACTCCGTCAATATACGCCGCCGCTAGTTCGCCTGCCAGGTACGGGTCTTCGGACATATACTCAAAATTCCTGCCGCACAGCGGAGAACGCTTTATGTTGATGGCCGGCCCAAGGATCACGCTGACGTCTTCGGCCTGGCATTCGTTTCCCAAAGCCGCGCCTATCGAGCGCATCACGTTCCTGTCCCAGCTGCACACGCTTGCGCAGCCTGCCGGGAAACATACGGCGCTTATGCTCTCGTTGAGCCCCAGATGGTCCGCGGTCTTCTCCTGCTTCCTCAGTCCGTGAGGTCCGTCAGATACCATTATCGCAGGTATGCCCAGCCGTTCTACCGCCTTGGTGTGCCAAACGTCCGCGCCGGAGCACAGCGATGCTTTTTCCTCGAGAGTCATTTGGTTTATTATTTCGCTTATTTCTTTCTGCTGCATTTGCGTTCTCCTTACTGAAAAGGGCACGGTTTCGGCTTAATTGAAACCGTGCCCGTCATTATGGCGGTTCAGATTTGGCGCTTAGCGTCCGACGTAGCGGTCATAGACCTCCTGCCTGAGCTGAGTAGCTTCCTCGACGCCCAGTTCGTTCATATGCTGCACGAAAGCGGCAAAGGATTCCTCGGTCAGCTCCTCGGTGCCGTTTATGAACTTGGGTGCCATGGTGTTCAGGTAATCCGTGTACGCCGTGGAGTTCTTGGTGAGGATCTCGCTCTCTTCGGCGCTGAAATACGCGGAGGAAGGATAGTTATTGGCCGTACCGTAGAGCGTCCACCTGTTATTGGCGTCAAGAGTAGTCTGGGTGTTGGACTCATTGGCATACTTGACCATCACGATCCCGGGCAGTCTCTGGCCGTTAATGGCGATCATCTTCAGCGGGTTCTCGCCCCCGATGTCTACCAGGGGATGCCACTGGAATTCGCCGTCAGCATCGTATGAGAAGCTGCCCTCAGAGATGCCGAGTTCGGCGTACATCTTGTTTTCGGCAGCGCCGTGCGCAGTGTCAAGGCCATATTGCGTAAGCATGCCGCCTTCTTCGGTAAAGAGGTAATCTGCCATAGTAAGGAAGCGGATAAGCGCCTCGTCGGAGCACTTCGTGCTGGCGACCCAGCCGCTCTGCTCGGAGTTGGCCCTGTCGCCTATAAGCGCCATAGTGCCGGACATGGAGCCGTCCTGGCCGTTATCCACATCGAGCGGAGAGGAAAGCCCGTGCACGTCCATAAACAGGTAATACTCGGGTATGGACATAAGGTCACCCAGCTGGCTGCTCAGGCCGAACCAGATGCCCGCGGCTCCGCCGTAAGTCAGCGCGGTGTTGGGAAGGTAGAACAGGTCTCCGGTCCTGCTGGCGAAGTCCTTATAGATATAGCCCGCCTCGAACCATTCGTGCATTTTGCAAAGGTAGTTATAGAACTCTTCCGTGGTCGGGCCGTATTTGACTTCATCGTCCACCACATAGAAGTCGCCCGCGGCGCCAAACCCGTTCACCAGTTCGCTTGTGGTGAAGTAGCCGTTGGAGGGTAGGATCAGGGGAGCGTAATCGGTAAAGCCCGCGGCTTCAAAATACGCCTTCATCAGCTCCAGCATATACTCCCAGTCTTCGACCGTTGTAGGCTCTTCTTCTCCGCTGGGGAAGAACACGTAACCTCCGGTCATGGTCTCAACGATGTCCCTTCTGTAAACCATGCCGCCCCACAGTATTGTCTCGTCCGGGACCCTGACCGCGGCAGGGATGGTAAACAGATGGCCTTCAGGATCGTAAAGCGCGTTGTATACGTCCGCGTTGGCGGGATCTTCAAGGAAAGCCCTGAAGTTGGGCATATACTCTTCAACAAAGGGAGCCAGATCGCGGATCACGCCGTTCTGATACAGCACCGCAGTGCTGTCCTGGGAATATGTGATCTCAAATATGTCGGTGTACTGCTTCGTTCCCAGCATCAGGTTGAACTGATCCTGCTCGCTGCCCATGGGCGGCATCTGGAACTTCATGGTCATATTGAACTTGTCATTCAGATACTGTACCATGGGGTTGTCGCTGTAATCGCTGTAATACTCATAATCATCCGGATACAGCCACATGGTGACGGTCACATGTTCGCTCAGGTCATCCTCAGCAAACACCGCGCCGAAACTCATAAGCAGCGCGAGCGTCAGCAGACAAGCCATCAGTTTTTTCATATTCCTGTTCTCCTCCTTAGCCACAATGGTTTTTGACAATATCATTCTATCCCATGCAATGCGCTTATTCTTGCAATCATGTGCTTTTTATGTTAAAATTGTTTTGAAACGAATTGAATGTCGAAAAGGCAGTGATCATATGGCAGACATACGCTTTCTCGAAGACTTGTGCACGGTATTTTACGAGACGACCAATTGTCCCATCAGCATGTATTGCGGCACTACGCTCAGGCTCAGCGTTCCGGAAGACCCGTTCTCGTTTGTTTCTTTTCATCAGCGGGAACTCTGGGAGAAGCCCGGTGTAAGTTATGTTTGTTCCGACACCAACCTGTTTTTTGCCCGCATTCCGGTCGAAGACTCCCCTCTGAGCCTCGTGGTCGGGCCCTTTGTGATGGACTTGATGTCCAATGAGTATGTGGACCGTGTAATAGATGAATACCACATCATCTCTTATGCTCCGGAGATCGTAGCCGATTATCTGCGTATCGTGGCGTCAGGTGTGTTCTCAAAAGCCGCGGCTTTAGTTAGATTACTGTACTTTTTACTGACAAGACGTCTCCCGGGCTACTACGAACTGTTCAGCACCATCCCTGTCCGGCTGCAAAACCAGATCAACCGCCAACATACTGATGCCCTTATGCAGGCGCGTGAGGAAGAAGAGTATCATAACAGCTATAATTTCGAGCGTATGATTTATGCACGTCTGCAGAGCGGCGACGTCGACTTCTTTCTGAGGTCGTCGACTCCGGCGCAGTACAAAATCGGAAAAATGGCAGATTCTTCCCTGCGTCAGGCAAAGAACACCTTTATCGTCAATGTTGCTCTGGCCACTCGCTCAGCCGTAGCCGGGGGGCTGGATGAGGAGACCGCCTATCATCTGAGCGACGAATACATACAGACAGTCGAAAAAATGATCAGTCTGGACTCCATAGACCAGCTTTCGCGGGCAATGCTCGTAGATTTCACCGAGCGCGTCAGAAACACAGCGCTTCCGTTAAGCGATATTCCCGAGGACATCAACCGCGCCGTCAAATACGTCCGCATGCATACAAACAGCAACCTCTCTGTGCAAGAGGTTGCCGAAGCGGTCGGGCTGAGCCGAAGCCATCTGTCTCACAAGTTCAAAAGCATCATGGGATTTGACATCAACTCGTTTATTATGCGCTGCAAGCTTGAGGAAGCCCGCAGCCTGCTCATGTACTCGGAGCAGAGCATCATCGAGATCAGCAATTACCTGTGCTTTTCAAGCCAGTCCTACTTTACGAACGTCTTCCACAAAAAGTACGGCCTGACACCCAAGGAATTCCGCCTGAAGAACGAGAAGAAGTTTATCCTTTGACGCCGCCCAGGGTAACGCCCTTTACAAAGTACTTCTGCACGAACGGATACACCAGCAGTATGGGCAGCGTGCCTATCACCGTTACGCAGTACTTCACCAGGTTTGACGTAAAGTCCGCCTTGCTCAGCGCCGACGTGCTGGACAGCACCTTCGCGGAATCGTTCTGTATGAGCATTTCGCGCATA
>JAFZLE010000108.1 GCA_017551645.1 Clostridia bacterium
GAAGAGGAAGAAGAGGAAGAAGTAAAGCCCAGGAAGCGCGGTTTCTTCTCCCGCCGTAAGGATGACGACGAAGACGAAGATGATGAAGACGACGGGGATGAAGATGAAGAAGATGAGGACGACGAAGACGAGGATGATGACGAGAACGAGGATGAAGATGACGACGAGGAAGAAGTAAAGCCGAAAAAGCGCGGCTTCTTCTCCCGCCGCAAGGATGACGACGAGGATGATGAAGACGACGAGGATGATGATGAAGATGACGATGAGGACGACGAAGATGACGAAGACGAGGATGACGACGAGGACGAGGTAAGACCTGCCGGCCGTAAGGCCGGACGCGCTTCCCGTTACGACGACGATGAAGATGACGATGAGGATGATGAAGACGACGAGGATGAGGATGAAGACGACTACGATGATGAAGACGATGATGACGAAGATTACGAGGACGAGGATGAAGAGGAGCTTTACGGCGACGAAGACGAGGATGACGACGACTACGACGAAGACGACGTGGGCTTCGGCCAGAACCTGCTGAGCATACTTAAGGGCGTCGCCGCGGTGGTGCTGCTAATCGCGCTGGCGGTGGTAGTGCTCAGGATCGTCGAGGCGGGCGCGCAGTCCTCCGGCGGCAAGTTCAACCTGGATTGGTTCCGTGACCATCTGGGCGCGGTGGGCCGCTTCCTGTTCCCCGTGAAATAATAACATAAACACACGGCGCTTCCCAAACGGGAGGCGCCGGTCATTTGTATTTATACGGCAGACTGCCGCCCTTTTCTTAAATATTCTTTACGCCCCTGCTCGCGCTTGCATATTGCGCCGCGGGGGTGTATAATTAGAATAGAGTAATATTGGAGGTGATTATGAGCAGACCTGTTCCGGCCGCGTCCGGAAAAAAGAAGGCGCATAAGCGCAAAAAACAGAATTATACCCGCCTTTACGCCCTGCTGGGCGCAGTGGGCGTGTTAGTTATAGCCGCGCTGGTATGGAAGCTGATCCCCTCGGGCGACAGCAGCCAGGCAGAGATCCCCTTCCCCGTGGTATTCAACGAAAGCCCCGTTAATGCGGATACGCAGGACGCTTACGTCCAGCCTTCCCAGACCGGCGGCATCGCAGGCGCGCACAATTTGGCCAGCGAGCCCACGCCGACCGCTACGCCGGATCCTACGCCCACTCCCGAGCCGACGCCCACTCCCACCCCGACGCCCGTGCCCACGCCTACCCCGGTGCCTACGCCCACCCCAATCCCCACTCCGACTCCCAAGCCCGTAAAGCTCAATCACGTATACGAGATCGAAGTGGATAAGTCCAGGCAGGTGGTCACCGTGTACACCGTGGGCGAGACCGGGCTGTACGACCTGATAGTCAAGCAGTTTTTGTGCTCCACGGGCCATTGCGACAAGGTGGAGGACGGCTGGTACAAGATCGGCGAGAAGTCCCGCTGGAAGCAAATGGGCAACGGTTCCTACGCCCAGTACGCCAGCCGCATCTCCGGCCCGTACCTGTTCCATTCCCCCTGCTATTACGAAGCCAAGATAAACAAGCTCAAGGTGCGCTATTACGAAAAGCTGGGCACCAACGCCTCCAGCGGCTGCATCCGCCTGGCTACCGGCGACGCGTACTGGATCTATACCAACTGCCCCGAGGGCACGCCCATCCACGTGATCACCTCCGGCGTAAGGGACGAGGAACTGATCGAGGAACTGCGCCATATCCCCCTCATCAGCCAGAACTACGACCCGACCGATCCCGAAGCGCCCGCCAAGTACCGTGAGAAGTTTGAGGTGGAGCCCACGCCGGATCCCACTCCGTACCCCGGCGTCACTCCCGCGCCCACTCCCAAGTGGACGGTACACCCGGTGCTCAAAGCCTGGGGCTACTGCTGACAATACGTTTCCACCCGTTATTTATGGGGCTGTTGCTCGCTTTTCCCGCGCGGCAGCCCTTTATTATGAGAATCAATCGGAGGTGCATATGAGCGCATGTCCCTGGCAAGACCCTTCCATCCCGTCCATCAACAAGCTTGAGCCCCGGGCGTCGTTTATCCCCTATCCGGACTTTGAAAGCGCCCGGGCGGGACAACGGGCGTTCGACCCCCTGTACAGGAGCCTGAACGGCGTATGGGACTTCAAGTATTTCCCCAAGGGCGACGTGCCTGACGATATCCAGGACGACCGCCTGCCGGACTGGGAAAGCATAGACGTGCCTTCCTCCTGGCAGATGCAGGGCTGGGACGTGCCCGACTACACCAACGTGGTCTACCCCATCCCCCTGGACCCGCCCTTCGTGCCGGACGACGATCCCGTGGGCGTGTACCGCAGGACGTTCTGCCTTTCCGGCACCGAAATAAAGCAGAATATCTTTTTGAACTTTGAGGGCGTGAACGGCGCGTTCTTCGCCTACGTGAACGGGCAAATGGCGGGCTTCAGCAAGGTGGCCCACATGCCCGCGGAGTTCGACGTCACAAAGCTGGTGAGCACGGGCCAAAACCTGCTCACGGTGGTGGTGCGCAAGTGGAGCGACTCCACGTATCTTGAGGACCAGGACTGCTGGCGCCTGAACGGCATTTTCCGCGACGTGTACCTGCTGTGCCGCCCCGCCTGCCGCGTGGCGGACATAAACGTGCTGGCGACGCTGGAAAACGCCTATAACGACGGCAGGCTCAGCGTGACCGCGCCCGTGTGCGGCGGCAAGGCGCGTTTCCGCCTGTACGACGGCGATACCCTCGTGGCGGAAGCCAAAAGCGACGGCGGCAGCTGGGAGCTCGTTATCCCCGGCGTCAAAAAGTGGACGGCGGAGACGCCTGAGCGCTATCAGCTGTTCGTATCCGCCCTGAAAAACGGCAGGGAGACCGAGTGCGCCCGGGTATACATCGGCTTCAAAACGGTGGAATTAAAGCCCGACGGGCTGTTCATAAACGGCGTTCCGGTCAAGTTAAAGGGCGTGAACCGCCACGACACCCATCACCGCCTGGGCCACGTGACCCCCATATCTTCCCTGGTCAGGGACGTGCAGCTGATGAAGCAGATGAACGTGAACTGTGTGCGCACCAGCCACTATCCCAACGACCCCCGCTGGCTGGAGCTGTGCGACGAGTACGGCCTGTACGTGGTGGATGAGACAGACCTTGAGTGCCACGGCGCCATGCACGGCGGCTGGACCACGGGCGACAAGAGCATAGCCTTCCATTTTTCCGACTCTCCTGCATGGGAAAAGCAGTATATCGACCGGGCATACCGCATGGTCAAGCGGGATTACAACCATCCCTCCATCATATTCTGGTCCCTGGGCAACGAGAGCTACTACGGCAGCAATCACGATAAGATGTATGCCTGCATAAAGGCGCTGGACCCCACCCGCCCCGTGCATTACGAGGGCGACCGGCAGGGCCACCGCGCCACCGACGTGATCTCCACCATGTACCCCCCGGTGGAGGAAGTCATACGCCAGGGCGAGAGCAAAGACGAACCGCGCCCCTACTTCATGTGCGAGTACGGCCACGCCATGGGCCTGGGCCCGGGCAGCCTGCCCGAGTACTGGGACGCCATATACTCCTATCCCCGGCTGATCGGCGGCTGCATCTGGGAATGGGTCGACCACGGCATGGAAGTGTACACCCAGGACGGCGAAGCGTACTGGGCGTACGGCGGGGATTTCGGGGATTATCCCAATGACTCCAACTTCTGCGTGGACGCACTCAACTACCCCGACCGCACTCCCCACACGGGCATGTGGGCGGTCAAGCAGGCTTACGAGCCGGTCAAATTCGCCCTCAAAGACGGCAGGCTGGTCATAGAGAACCGCCTGAGCTTCCGGAGCCTCGACCATCTTAAGGCTGTCGCACGAGTGCTCAGGGACGGCGTTGTATACTCCCAATGCGAAGTGGAGCTGAAAGGCATAAAGCCTCTTAAGACCCGCCGCGTTAACCTGCCCCTGCAGCTGCCTGAAGACGGCGAGAACCTGCTGGACATACGGGTCTGCCAGGCGTTCGACACCCTTTACGCCCCCGCCGGGCACGAAGTCGCCCACGCGCAGCTCAAACTGCCGGGCGAAGCCAAAAAGGCTTTCATCCCCCTGTCCCGCATGGGCACGCTGTCGATCGACGGCGGCACGATCACGGGCAGCGATTTCACCGTACGCTTCGACACCCGCGTCGGCCAGCTGACGTATTTCGAGAAGTCAGGCGAAGTGCTCCTGACCGAGCCCTTCCTCCCCAATTTCATGCGCGCCATGACGGACAACGACCACCGGGTGTTCAAGGAGTGGCAGAAGTACCGCCTGGACCATCTGTTCATAAAGCTGCGCTCCTTCGAGCTCAAGAGAAAGGGCGGCGCGGCGGTAGCCACGGCCTGCCACGAGCTGGCGGGAGTCAATACCCTGCCCCTCATACGCGTGGAGACCCGCTGGACGGTGTTCCCCAACGCCGACATCCGCGTAAGCAACACTTTCACGGGCCTCAGGGACTCCCTGCCCTATCTTGCGCGGGTGGGCCTGAAGACCGTGATCCCCGGACAGTTCGAGCACCTGACCTGGTACGGCCTGGGCCCGAACGAGAGCTATCCCGACCTTAAGGCCTTCGCCCACGCGGGCATCTGGCAGACGGACGCGGAAGACACCCACGAGCCCTACATCCGTCCCCAGGAGAACGGTTCCCACGCGGACACCCGGGCACTGGCGCTCACGGACGAGAAAGGCGCGGGACTGATGCTGATCTGCGAGGAGGCGGGCGGCGAGGGCTTCAGTTTCTCCGCCCACAACTACACCCAGGAAGCGCTGGAAAAGGCCACGCACACTCCCGAACTGGAGTATTCCGACGACATAACCCTGTGCGTGGACTGGCGGCAGGGCGGCATAGGCTCCAATTCCTGCGGACCCGAGCCCCAGGAGAAGTACCGCTTAAGGCTGGACAAGCCGGCGACGCTCACCTTCGTGCTCAGGTACGTTAACCTTAACGACATCGATTTTGCCCGGGCGATGCGCGTATTGCCCCAGGAGGTCTAAAGTGTACTTAGCCGACAAATGGACGGATTACCGGGTGCTGGACACCGGCGACGGCATGAAGCTGGAGTCCTGGGCGGGAAAGATCCTCTCCCGCCCGGATCCCCAGGTGATCTGGCCCAAGCAGCAGCCCGACATGTGGGAGCGCGCCCACGCCGTGTACCACAGGTCCCAGAAGGGCGGCGGTGAATGGGAAAAGCGCCAGTCCCTGCCCGAAAGCTGGACCATCAGGTATTCCGACCTGAGCTTCATAGTCCGCCCCACCGGTTTCAAGCACACAGGGCTTTTTCCGGAGCAGGCGGTCAACTGGGACTGGATGCGCGGCCTTGTCAGGGACAGCGGACGGCCTGTCAGCGTGCTCAACCTGTTCGGATACACCGGCGGCGCCACCTGCGCCCTGGCCGCGCAGAGCGCGCAGGTCACCCATGTGGACGCGGCGAAGGGCATGGTGGCCTGGGCGGGCGAGAACCGCAAGGCGTGCGGCATAGACGAAACCAAGGTGCGCTGGATCATAGACGACGCGGTCAAGTTCGTGCAGCGGGAGATCCGCCGGGGGCGCAGGTACGACGCCCTGCTCATGGACCCGCCCTCCTACGGGCGCGGCCCGTCCGGCGAGATCTGGAAACTGGAGGACGAACTGTATCCCCTGGTAGAGCTGTGCGCGCAGGTGCTGAGCGACCGGCCCCTATTCATGCTTATAAACAGCTATACCACCGGCCTGCAGCCCGCGGTGCTGTCCAACATGCTGCGCCTTACCGTAATGAAACGCGTCGGCGGCAGCGTGGAAGCGGACGAAGTGGGCCTGCCCATAGAATCCGGCGGAGTGCTGCCCTGCGGCGCTTCGGGGCGCTGGACGCGCTGAAAACGCGTTTTCAAACTCAAAAACGCTTCTTGTTATCCCACTTTATCCGTAATTTTGCCGCTTTTTTCGGATTTACCTCCACTTAAACACCGATTAGCCCAAATATGCTTGACATATCCCCCGTATAGCGCTATTATAAGGCGGTTACGGGGGAATATGTTTTTGGCTCCCGCAAATTCTTGCCTAAAGGTGAACAAATGCCCCGACAGGATGAATTCCAGACCCTGCCCATGCGCTCCGGCGGGCGGAAAGTGCGCTTTAACCCCGGCGCGTGGGTAACGGTGGCGCTGATAATCGCCATCGCCGTTTTCGCGGTGCTGATCATCAAGGACGCCGTAAAAAAAGACGATCCCGACGCTCCCATGCAGATCACCGATCTGTACGGCAACCCGTACACTCCGGTCACTCCCACCCCCACCCCCCCTCTGAGGCCCCAGAGCGAGGGCGAGGGCCTGCTGCCCGTGTTTTTCAGTGCCAATACTCAGGAAGCGGTCGTAGCCGTGACCGTGCAGAACGCCGACGCCAAGGCGATCGATACGCTTCTGGAAACGTGCGGCCCATTGGACGCGCACATCACCTTCTTTATGAAGGGTGAAGAGCTGCAGGCGCTGCCCGAGAGCGTGGCGATAGCGTACCTGAGCGGCCACGAGATAGAGAGCCGGGGAATGAACGCGGGCAACCTGTCCTCGCTGCAGGACGAAGCCCTTGCAAACGAGCTGGACGCGCCGGGCCAGCTAATGAACGCCATCGCCCCCGGATACGCGTTCCACTTCCTGCGCACGGACAACTTCAGCGACGACAGCGACAGGCGGCTGAGCGCTTATCTTGCCCAAAGGGGCTATAAGGGCATCTGCCGCTGGGCGCTCAACGAGCCCCGCAGCTTCGAGCAGGTCGCTCCCGGGCAGATAATCAACTTTGACCTGAGCAACGTCAAGGCGGACAGGATCGTCTACGTGATAAAGTACCTGTACGAAAGCTCGTACCGGGTCGTCAGCCTGAACGAGCTGTTCGACTACGAGCCCAACCTGGTGGATTAGCCCCAAAACTTGACATATTACCGTCACAGTAATATAATAAATTGAATCATTGTGTTACCGTATACTGGCTGAAAGGCGAGTAAAATGCCCACAAATTCCAGGTCTTTCGATTCCTTCACCCGCTCCGGAAAGCGGGGCAACCGACGCGGCGCATCCTATTCGCGCCCCGTCAGCGACAACGCCATAAGCCGTGACAGGCAGCAGGTCAGGTCGCTTATAATCGACCTTATATTCTGTATGCTGCTGCCGCCTTACGGCATATACCGCGTGTGGACGCGGCAGGAACTGTTCCTTGCCGCCCGCGTGGTGTATTCCCTTATCGCGGCAGTATGCATGTATCTGCTGTTTTCCCTCATGCTGCCCACGCTTAAACCCGTGCCTCAAAGCGTGCCCCTCAGCGCGAGCACCGCGGTCGAGGTCTACTCGTTTTCTGATTAGGAGGCTCATATGTTCTGCTCAAATTGCGGAAAGAGCTTGAAAAGTGACGCCCTGATATGCCCTTCCTGCGGCATGACGGTCGGCGAAAGCCGTTTTGACTCCAGCCGCGGCTACACCGGCGCGCAGACGCGCTTAAAGCCCGGGCAGGCGGTCAGGGTCAATTCCTCCTACGTCAACCATTATTCCCGCGACGACACCGTTGAAAGCGCTTCCTCCGGCTCCCTGCCTTCCGACGAAGACAGCGTGTACCGCGCGGTAAAGGGCGCGGGCATCACCGGTTACGGTGAGGACGACGACCGGGAGCCCCTGTTTGACAGCCAGAAAATCGACGATTTCCCCGCCGAGGACGAGGCTGAATTCGAAGAAGAAGAGCCCCGGGAGGCTCCGAAAGAGAAAAAGCCCTCCCTGTTCTCCTTCCTGTCCAGGAATTCCCGCGAAGAGGAAGCCGACGATGATGAGGCGGATAACCCCGTGCCCGCAGACACGCCCATAGACGAGATAACCGACGAGGAACGCAGAAGCCTGCTGCACGAGGACGTGGAGTTCGCTCCCCCCGCCGGCATAAGCGACGACATACACGCCTTTATGCAGGGGTGCCTGCAGGCGCTGGACGAGGAAAAGGACGTTCCTCCCATAAAACTGAAAAAGCGCGCCAAGCCCGTCCGGAACGAGGATTTTGAGGCTGACTTCGATGAGCTGCCGGAAGAGAAGCCCGAAGACGCGCTCGACGATTTTGAGGACGAGTCCAAGCCCAAAAAGCAGAAAAAGGCCAAAGTCAAAAAGGTAAAGGAAAAGAAGCCCAAGCAGAAAGAGAAAGCAATCCCCTCGATCGAGGACGAGCTTTCCGACGACGACATCCTCTACGGCGACAATGAGGATTACACCGACGAGGCGCTGATGAACGACATCAGGCGGGACAAGCGCTTAAAGTACATGCGCTATGTGCTGATAGGCCTCGCCGCGGTGCTGGTGGTGCTGGGAGTGGTGGCGCTGCTGGGCAACCTGCGCACCAGCATGAACACCGCGCCCGTAGACGAAGTGAGCTATGATCTGTGGAACGAAGGCGTGGCGGTAATGGAGCAGCGCGTGGGCCAGGCCTACCGCCGCAGCATGCTGAACCTCTACGATCCCAACGACATGGCCACCTACGTCTCGCTGAGGGAAAAGATGACGGCAGACCTGGAAGGGCTTGACAAGCTCGCGCCCTCCAACCCCCAGCGCAACGACAGCCGCTTTATAAACGCGCTCAAGGCCATACAGGAGAGCATAAACAACTGCCTGGCCAACGACGCCCTGGCCATGAGCGACAACACGCTCACCGCCACGCAGAAAGACAACCAGAGCGAAGCCCGCTGGAGCCAGGTGCGCCTGATGGTCGAAGCGCTCAAAGCCTCCACCAACACCGGCCAGCTGGACGCCATCATCAAGCAGGATAGGGTCGAGCTCATACTCCAGGCCACACCCACTCCCGCTCCCGGCGCAGCCACCCCCGTGCCCTACGTGAGCCTGCAAAAGGGCTCAAAAGGCGACGAAGTCACCAAGCTGCAGACCCGGCTGAGCGACCTGGGCTACCTGACAGGCAAGATCGACGGCGAGTACGGCAACCAGACCAAGACCGCCGTGCAGAAGTTCCAGGAAAAGGCGGGACTGAAAGCGGACGGCATCGCGGGCGTGGAAACGCAGGCGCTGCTGTACTCAGACGACGCCCCCTACGCGAAATAATAAAGCGCCCCGGGCGGACATGGGACCTGCCCGGGGCATTCTTTGCCCATACGGGGCTCAAAAGGCAAATCTGTGTAAAACGTATTGACAAGCGACCGGGAAAGTGATATTATTATGATATCATAAAGAATATGGAGGGCATATGCTGAACATTTCTCATCTGACCAAGATCTACGGCAGCGTGAAGGCGGTGGACGACCTGTCACTGCGCATCAGACCGGGAGTCATATACGGTTTTATCGGCCATAACGGCGCCGGAAAGACCACCACCCTCAAAAG
Organism: Clostridia bacterium; assembly: GCA_017551645.1. Taxonomy (GTDB): domain Bacteria; phylum Bacillota; class Clostridia; order Christensenellales; family Aristaeellaceae; genus RUG14130. The sequence goes on from JAFZLE010000108.1 coordinate 9,337, forward strand.
CTGCGCGGGCATACTGAACTTTGAAGAGGGCGATATCGAGATCGCGGGCGTATCCATTAAGAAGGATCCCCTGTACTGCAAGCGCAACACCGCGTTCCTGCCGGACAATCCCGACATTTACGGCTTTATGACCGGTATCCAGTTCCTGAATTTCATAGCGGACATATACAGCATAGACGCGAAGACCCGCCAGGAGCGCATAGACAAGTATTCCGAGATGTTTGAGCTCCGCGACAGCCTGGGGCAGAGCGTTTCGGCGTACTCCCACGGCATGAAGCAGAAGCTGGCGCTGATCAGCGTGCTTATCCGCGAGCCCAAGCTGGTCATGATGGACGAGCCCTTCGTGGGCCTCGACCCCATCGCTTCCCATCTGTTAAAGCAGCTCATGCGGGAGATCTGCGATAAGGGCGGCGCCATATTCTTTTCCACCCACGTGCTGGAAGTGGCGCAGAAGCTCTGCGACGAGGTGGCCATAATCCGCAAGGGCAAACTGGTTAAGTGCGGCTCCATGGAAGAGATCGCCGGTGACGCCGGGCTTGAGAGCGTGTTCCTGGAGATGGAGGGGGAAACTCAGAATGTTTAAGGCATTGCTCAAAAAGCAGTTGCTGGAGCTGAAGGAAGTCTATACTCCCCGCAACCGCAAAAGCAAGAAAAAAACGGGCACGAAAGGCTTTGTGATCCTGTTTGCCATACTGACCGTGAGCGTGTCGTTCTCCTTTGTGGGCATGGGCTTCCTGTTCGCGGATGCGTTCCTGCCTCTGGGTCTTGACTGGGTGTACTTCATGATGATGAGCGCCATCGCGCTGATCGTGAGCATAGTAGGCAGCGTGTTTTCGGCCTATTCCATACTCTACAACGCGAAGGACAACGAGTTTTTGATGGCCATGCCCATCCCCCCGGCCACCATACTTTCGGTAAGGCTCATAGCCGTATTCCTGTCCGGCTTCCTGTTTGAGTGCATGGCGCTGGTGCCCGCCATAATCGTGTACGCCATAAGGGCAGGCATAAAGTGGTATCTGCCGCTGCAGGTCATTGACCTGGTGTGGATAGGCCTGCTGGCGCTGGTGCTGACCAGCCTGCTGGGCTATCTGGTGGGTCTGGTAGTTGCCCACGCCAGGCATAAGAGCCTGACCACGATAGTGGTGAGCCTGGTACTTCTGGCGCTGTACTACTTTATCTACTTCAGGCTCAATTCGTTTTTGCAGGCCATCGCCACCAACGCGGCGCTGATAGGCGAAAGCGTGAGCGGCAAGGCCAAGCCCATAATGTGGTTATCCCAGGCGTTTACCGGGAACCTCTGGGGCTTCCTGCTGCTTATGGTGACCTCTGTCGTGCTGATGGGGCTGACGGTGCTGCTTTTGAGCCGCCACTTCGGCAAGATCGCGTTCACCAACAAGGGCGTCAAAAAGACCGCGTACGTGGCGCGTCCCCTGCACCAGAAGGGCGTGGCCTCCGCGCTGGTCAGGCGGGAGTTCGTGCGCTTTTTCCAGACACCCGCCTACGTGCTCAACTGCGGGCTGGGCATAATCATTTCCCTGGCGCTGTGCGTGTACGCCGTGGTACGCTTTAACTTCCTTAAGTCCGGCCTGGAGTCCGTGCTCGCCGCCCTTCCGCCAGAGTGGAAGGATCTGCTGGCGTTCGTGCCCGCCCTGGGCGCGGGATTCATGGGCTCCATGAACGTGATCACCGCCCCCTCCATATCGCTGGAAGGCAATTCCCTGTGGCTGCTCAAGAGCATGCCCGTGACCTCAGCACAGGTATTCAGCGCCAAGCAGGCCTTACACCTTTACCTTAACCTGCCGCCCGTCATACTCACCACCGCACTGGTCAGCGCGCTGATGGGCCTGACGGTCTGGGAAGGCATAATAAACGTGGTCTACGGCATGAGCCTGGTAGGCTTCACTTCCGCCATGGGCCTGTACATGGGGCTTAAAAAGCCCTTGCTGGACTGGACCAACGAAGCGGTGCCCATAAAGCAGTCTGCTTCGGTCGCCATCACCATGTTCGGTGCCTGGGCGATAGTGATCGCCGAAGCCGTTGCCGCCTATCTCCTCAGGAACAGTATTAACCTGATACCCTACCTGTTCATACTGCCGCTGGGGCTGTGCGCGGTGCTGAACCGCCACCTGTATACCCGCGGCGACCGGGAATTCAGGGATCTGTAAACGCATTAGCATATAAAAACGCCCGGGGATGTCTCCCGGGCGTTTTCTTTGCGCGTTTTATTCAAACAGGTCGTTCTCCCTGAACTGGAGCGAATAGAGTTTTTTGTAGGTGCCGTCCTGGGACATGAGTTCCTCGTGGGTGCCCTGCTCGGTGACCCTGC
>JAFZLE010000109.1 GCA_017551645.1 Clostridia bacterium
CTCAAAAAAGAGGGATTACAACATGAACATAATCACTCGGTTTGACCCGGACAATGCGCAGAAAGCACACAATGACACTATTCTTGCCGGCCCTGTGCTCCCGGCCGGACTCCTGTCCCCGTTCGATCACGCATGGGGATATCTGAACGGCCCCGGGGCGATGGAGCCCCATACGCACCATAAGGAAGAAGTTTATATCTTCACAAAAGGGTACGGCTATGTTGTTGTGGATGACACCTTCTATCCTGTCGGCCCGGGAGACGTAGCCCATATTCCGCCGGACGCCCTGCACAGTGTGGTAAACGAAGAGGAAGGCGAGCTCATGTGGGCAGCCTTCTGGTGGGATATTGTAGCTCCGAGGGAGAAGAACGGAAACCCTGCCAAAGAGGAAGACCCGAATGAGTGTAACGTATTTAATGACAGGTAATGAACTAAAACTATCTCATTGAATACTCACGGATTTCGGACACTTAAAAGAAACATGAAATATCTGACTCCTGACTATTATCCGCATTTTCATTGCAAAATCAGCCAATGCCGCACGGACTGCTGCACCGGCTGGCCGGTATCTTTCTCAATAAGCGAGTATTTCAGGCTGCTGAGCGTTGAGTGTTCTCCCGAAATCAGGAGAAAACTTGATATCGCGCTGCATCTGACGGAGCATCCGACTGAAGATGATTATGCGATGCTGCTTCATAGCTATACCGGCAACTGTCCGCTTCGCCTGTCAGACGGGCGGTGCGGTTTACAGGCAGACGCGGGAGAAAACGCGCTGCCGGCTGTCTGCAGGCTTTATCCGCGCGGCATTCGCAAAGGCGAGTGCAGCTGCGCCAACAGCTGTGAAGCGGTGGTCGAGCTGCTTGCCCGCGCAGAACCGATACGTTTTGTCATTCTTGATCTGGAAACAGAATATCCGCCGGATACCCGTATTCATTTTTTCGAGACCGCGGGCCGTGAAATGGAGATCCGGCTGTGGCTGATACATTTTATGCAGGATCGGCGGTTTTCACTCGGCCATCGCCTGGCCATGATGGGAACGGCACTCAGAGATATGGATGAAGCCTTATCCGCCAAAGATCATAGGCGCGTTGAAGAACTGCTGAACGAGCCGTGGCAAATCGCACCGCCGCCGTTGAAGGGAGACGCTTTTCCGATAGTTCGCCGGATGCTTGAACTGCTGAAAAGTGACAGCATGCAAGATTACGCCGAGATGGCGCTTGACAATTTCTCAGCGGAAAAGTATAAAGGGAAAGACGCAGCTGACGAGAAATTGAGACAGGCTGAGCCAAACTGGGAATCCTGGTTTGAAAACCTGCTCGTGAACCACATGTTCTTTTCACAGTTTCCGTTCCAGGACAGACCGGTAAGCCTTAAAGATGAAACAGAGGCATTGTACGCGGTATACGCGATGCTCCGTTTTCTGACAATTGGGGCAGGAAACGGAGACAAGGAAAAGACAACAGATGCTATAGCGGCTTTATTCAGGCTGGTGGATCACACAGCTTTCGACCGCTATGCCGTGCCCGTTCTGCATAAGATAGGAGCGGATCCGCGCGCCTTATTAACGATCTGAACAGGGCTGTCATACGTAGGCTTCAGAAGAATGATGATATCGGGATCAAATAACTCTGACGGCAAACCTATATAGTGGAGGATAAACCATTGAAGGCACGTACGATAGAAACCCTCTTTATATTGTCCTGTGTTTTGATCATGTCTCTGCTCAGCGGCTGCGCGGCGAGCGGCGGAACGGATCCCGCAGCGGATCTTCAATCCGGGGGATCGCCTGAAAGCAGTCATATTCTGGTTGCTTACTTTTCCGCCACTGGGCATACCGCGCCGATCGCCGAGTATGCGGCTGAGATCCTTGGCGCCGACCTGTATGAGATCATCGCAGAGGAGCCTTATACAGAAGCGGATCTCGCCTACTATACGGGAGGACGATGCGACCAGGAGCAGGACGACCCCAGCGTCCGGCCTGCCATCTCAGGCACGGTCGAAAACATGGAACGGTATGACATCATATTGATCGGACATCCGATCTGGCATGGCCAGGCGCCGCGGATCATTAGCACATTCCTTGAGAGCTATGACTTCAACGGTAAAACGCTGGTCACGTTTTGCACCTCGGCATCCAGCGGATTGGGGTCAAGCGCAAGGAATCTGTACGGGCTTGTCCCTGAGAGCGTAAAGTGGCTGGAAAGCAGAAGGTTCCCTATAGGCGCCGCAAAAGAGCAGGTATATGAGTGGCTGGAGGGGATAGGATTGACTGTGGCAGTGGAGAAAGGTATGAAGATACAGGTTACCGTAAACGATCAGACGCGAACAGCTACGCTGACTGACAACGCGTCCGCCGCCGCGTTTTATGAGCTGCTCCTCAATGGGCCTGTTACTGTTGAAATGCACGATTACGGCAGCTTCGAGAAGGTTGGACCGCTGGGTACAAATATCGTTCGAAGTGACGAGGATATCACCACCGCTCCCGGAGATATAATCCTGTACCTGGGAAACCAGGTAACGATATATTATGATGTAAACCGCTGGGATTTCACTCTGCTCGGCCGCATTGACGGCGCGACCGGAGAAAACATGCGTGAATTCCTTGGCAAGGGCAACCCGTCCGTGACTTTCTCGCTTCCTGAATGAATTGTTGGTATTCAGATAATGTGGCTGCCGCTGGCGATATCCCTAATATGCTCGGTGGGGTTCCGGCTTACATGGATATATACGTATGCGGCTAAACAGGGAACGATCGAGTCGATACACATTTCCTACCCGCTGTGTTGTGCGCTGTGCGCCATATTGAATATCGCTGCGTTTAGTTATGTCTACAAGAAAAGGCTGCGGGGCGAACACGGGCAAAAGCCGGCACAGCCTGCGCGTGAAACGTGAAGAGGATCGTGAATATCCTAACTGATTCTATGAGGTGACATATGTCCGACAGGATCGTTGAGTGGGCAAAAGAACTTCAGAGCCTGGCACAGGCAGGCCTGTGGTATGGGCAGGGCGACTTCGATAAGGAGCGGTATCGGCGCATCAGGGAGATTTCTGCCGAGATGATGGCGGAACAGACGGATCTCCCTTTGGATAAAGTTAAGGATCTCTTTTGCGACGGGATCGGATATCAGACTCCGAAGGTAGGCACCCGAGCGGCGATCTTTCAGGACGGAAAGATACTGCTCGTATGTGAGCGGAACGGCAAATGGACGCTTCCCGGCGGCTGGTGTGATTACAACCTGTCGCCTGCGGAAAACACGGTCAAGGAAGTGAAAGAAGAAGCCGGACTGGATGTCGAGATAGACAGAGTTATTGCCGTTCAGGACAGAGATAAACACAATAAGCCGCAGTATGCCTATAAAGTAGTGAATATCGTATATCTGTGCAGAGCTTTGGGCGGAAGCTTCGCGCAAAACCTCGAGACCACAGACAGCCGGTACTTCTCTGAAGACTGTCTGCCGCTTCTGGATGAAGATAAGTTCAATGCCGAACAGATCGGTATGTGCTTTGCGGCATATAAGGCCACGAACTGGGCGGTGCAGTTTGACTGAGAGGGAAAGCACATGGATATTACACTAAACATACGTTATACCGGCAAAAACGGCGCTGCCCGGAAGTTTGCCGATGAAATGATTTCCAGCGGAACGGTCGCCGCCATCAGGGCTGAAGCCGGCAATCTGCGCTATGAATACTATCAGCCGCTTGATGATCCGGAGACTGTGCTGCTCATCGACAGTTGGGAGGATCAGGCAGCCATCGATACCCATCACGCTTCCCCGATGATGGCGACCATAGCCGCGCTGCGTGAGAAGTATGATCTGCATATGACCGTGGAACGGTTTGTGAGTATTGAGGACAACGAGGAAGATAGGAGGTTTATTCGGAAATGACCAAGAGCCTGATCATCTATTTCAGCAGGGCTGATGAAAACTATGCTGTCGGTTACATCGATAAGGGCAACACCGAGATAGTAGCTGAGTTCGTACAGGAGTTGACCGGCGCGGACATGTTCAAGGTTGAGCCTGCTGTGCCTTATGCGAAAGATTACAATACTTGCATTCAGGAGGCAAAGCAGCGCATCGGCAATGCGCCGATCAAGGAGAAACTCACCGACATCTCGGCTTATGACACTGTTTTCGTCATGAGCCCGGTTTACTGGGGCACCTACGCTCCGGAGATGGAAACCGCACTGACCGGACTGGATTTTGCGGGGAAAACCGTGCGGATCATCAGCACGCATGAAGGCTCCGGGCTGGCGAACATGGTTTCGGATGTAAGGCGGCTGTGCGTCGGTGCGGATGTCCAGAAGAACGGTCTTGCCCTCAAGGGTTCTCAGGCAAAGGAGTCAAAACAGAAAGTGGCCGATTGGCTGTAAGGAAGCGACGATTATGTGGTTTTGGTTTGCGCTGGGCTCTGCGGTATTTGCCGCACTGACATCTATCCTCGCAAAGATCGGTATAAAGGACGTCAATTCAAATCTGGCTACGGCCATCCGTACTGTAGTGGTAGTAGTAATGGCATGGGGAATGGTATTCCTAACGAACACGCAGGGCGGGCTCAAGACCATCAGCCAGAAAAGTTGGACTTTTCTGATCCTGTCCGGGCTGGCAACCGGTGCGTCGTGGCTCTGCTACTACAAGGCATTGCAGGTCGGTGAAGCATCCAAGGTAGTGCCCATTGACAAGCTGAGTGTGATCATCACACTGGTGCTGGCTTTTGTAATCCTGCATGAGGAGTTCACAACGAAGTCCCTGATTGGCTGCGCGCTGATCGGAGCGGGGACGCTGTTTATGGTACTGTGAGGGATGACAAAGCTGATCCCTTGACTTGATAGCAAACATGATAGCAGATAGCACGCTATCTTTTTGCCATCGTCCAAGGAGCGACGTTGAGATACGCTGAGGTGCACTGAGCGCCATTCGGTTAAAAGTGCTTAAAAGTGGCAGCCAACTGTTGTGCAATGAGATACGATAAGATACGCTGAAATACGTTAAATTTAAGTAAAATATTTGGGCAACAATCCCATGGTCGGTGC
>JAFZLE010000110.1 GCA_017551645.1 Clostridia bacterium
GAACAGTGGTTCATCCCGGCCCGCCGCCTGGAAGTTGAAAACGTCGGTAACTTCATCCGCGCTGACTGGCTGGCTGCCCTGAACATGGAAAAGCCCACCACCATCGAGGAGTTTGAAGCCTACCTGCGCGCTGCGAAGGAAGCCAACCTGGGCGGAACCCAGACCATCCCGATGCAGCTTGACCTGTACGAGCCCAACCCCCTGTACAACGTCAACCGCTTCACCGATGCTTTCATCGACTTCAGCAAGGTGACTGAAGAAGACTGGATTGCCTATGCGGCCAACCATGAAATGCTGCCCGGCGCCAAGGAAGGCTTCCGCTGGCTGAACACCCTGTATCATGAGGGCCTGCTGCCCGAGACCTTCGCGCTTACTGACAACGACAAGGCCAACGACACCGCGCTGATCATGGGTTACAACGGCTTCTTCTCCCAGCAGCCCGACCAGCCCTGGCGTACCGACAAGAACTACCAGATCGAGCTGGAGAAGAACGTTCCCGATGGCCATTGGGTGACCGTGAACTGCTTCTACAACGAGAGCCTGGGCAAGTACCTGCATGACATCTATGCCGCCAACGGCCTGAGCATCATCATCCCCAAGACCGCCGACGAAGAGAAAGCCATCGCCGCCATGAAGTACCTTGACTGGATGGCCGAGCCCGAAAACATGTTCATGATGCAGAACGGTATCGAAGGCATCAACTACGAAGGCATCGACGAAGTGCTGGGCATCCCCTACGGCGTGAAGAGCGCTGACGCTGTGCCCAACGAGAACAAGATGCACGCCGGCGACATTTGCTTCATCTCCAACGGACTGTTCTACGGCGATGACGCGAAGAACTCCGCCGCTCTGGCGCTGCCCTTTGCCGGTTACGAAGAAGACGTCGTGGCGTCCTACGTGGATTCCCTGACCGACGCCTGGACTCAGATCAGCTTCACCGAGACCGTACAGGCTGACACCGACTACAACGCCACCGTGAAGAGCAAGCAGGGCGAGTTCCTGGCCGCGGTCGTGTCCTGCGATCCCGCCGAGTTCGACGCCGTGTTTGACGCCGGCATTCAGGAGATACTTGACTGCGGCGCCGACAAGATGATCGAGGGCTTCCGCGCTGCCTATCAGGCCGGCAACTATCGCGGCGAGTTCCCCGGCAACATGTAATCCGATAACCTTTCACCACTGGGCGCCGGCTTCGGCCGGCGCTCGGCTTTAAGGGATACCGCGACGTTAAGATCCACCGCTTCCATGAGCAAACCGATTCGGACCCGACCGCGGAGGAACAGGATATGAACCGTAATTCCGTGAAACAGCTGAGAGACCCCACCACCATAAGCGATACGGACAGGGGTTTTGAGGCCTTTTGCAATTACTCCGAAGTGCTCACGGGCGGCGACTACCACTGCCACGACTATTACGAGTTCTACATACACATGCGCGGAGGGCAGTATTACGGCATAGGCGAAAAGATGTACAGGCTGCTGCCCAACCAGCTGTTCATAATCCCTCCCGGAATAATGCACGGGCTGAGCTTTGAAGGACAATTAAGGGACTATGAGCGCGCTTACCTGAACGTATCCACGGAGACGCTCACCGCGCTGGGCTACGGGCGGGTGGACCTGGACAAGCTGTTCCGCTCGTATGTGGACCAGCTGAACTTCACCTTCCAGCTGGACCCGCTGGAAGCCGAGACCTGCGTCAACGGCATAAAGGCGCTCGGAAAAGCTTCCGGCACGCTCGGCGGCATGGAGCTTTACCGCGCCTACAACGAGATCAACCGTTTTATCGAGACCGTATGTTCCTGCATGCGAAAATCCCGCATGATAAAGGATTCGGGGATGTCGAAAAGCGTGATACAGGAGGTGCTGGTCTACCTGAACGCCAACTATACACAACAGATCAAGATCGACGAGCTTGCCAAGCGCTTCGGCGTGAGCGTGAGCTATCTTTCCCGTGAATTCACGCGGCTCACACGCCGCAGCGTTTACGAATACATTCTTTACTGCCGCGTGGCGCTGGCAAAGCAGCTCATGAGGAGCGATGCTACACTGAACACCATCGCCTACCAGTGCGGCTTCAACGACTATTCCAACTTTCTGCGCATATTCAATAAAATGGAAGGCGTGTCTCCCAGCGTGTACCGGGAGATGCTGCTTTTGAAAAAGCAGCTGTAGCCGCCTTCGAATTGCCAAGCAAAGCAGACACAAAAGCATATTCTTGCCTGCCCGTATGGTTTTTTGAAAACCGTTGCAAAAAAAGCGGCGCGGGTGTTATAATCGTACCGAAATAAACTCTTCCGGAGCCTGAAATATGAAATTCACCAACGGATACTGGCTTACAAGGCCCGAATACCGCATGGATTACGCTGCCCATTGCGTGCGCCGGCAGGCTGAAGGCGGCGAGCTCAAGCTGCTGGTCGCCTGCAGGCCGGTACGCGGCAGGGGCGACGTGATAGGCTGCCCAACGCTGGCGGTGTGTCTCAGCGCGCCTGCGATGAACATTATCAGGGTATCCGTCACGCATTTTGACGGGGAGACCGAAAAGCTGCCCCGTTTTGAGACTTTTGATGTGAAAACCGAGCCCGCGATAGAATGCGGGGAGGATCATGCCCTGTTTTCCAGCGGGGAACTGACTGCCCGGGCCTGCATGGCCGAGGGCGGCTGGAAGCTGGAATTCCTGGGCAGGGACGGCAAGCTGCTCACTTCCAGCGGCTTCAGGGCCATGGCTCACGCGGTACGGGAGGAAGGCGAGACCGCTTCCCTGCAGAAGGGCGGGCCGTCTTACATGATAGACTCCCTGGACCTGGCGGTGGGCGAGACCGTGTACGGCCTGGGCGAAAGGTTCACCGCCTACGTGAAAAACGGGCAAACGGTGGATATGTGGAACGCCGACGGGGGCACCGCCAGCGAACGCGCCTACAAAAACGTGCCCTTCTATATGACCAACCGGGGCTACGGGGTGTTCGTTGAGGATACTTCGGACGTGTCTTTCGAGGTAGCCAGCGAGAAAGTGGAACGGGTGCAGTTTTCCGTGCCGGGCGAACGGCTCGTATACGACGTCGTCTACGGTGGGACGCCCAAGGAAACGCTTAAGCTTTATACCGCGCTGACGGGACGGCCGCCGCTTTTGCCTGCCTGGAGCTTCGGGCTGTGGCTGTCCACATCGTTTACCACCAGCTATGACCAGCAGACGGTCACGTCCATGATAAACGGCATGCGTGACAGGGGCATACCCCTGAGCGTGTTCCACTTTGACTGTTACTGGATGCGAGGCTTCAACTGGTGCGATCTCGAATGGGATCCCGACGTGTTCCCGGACCCCGAAAAGATGCTTGCGGCCTATCACGGTATGGGTCTGAAGCTGTGCTGCTGGATAAACCCGTACATCGCCCAGGCGTCTCCCCTGTTCGCGGAAGGCAAGCGCGGCGGCTACTTTATAAAGAAGACGGACGGCTCCGTGTGGCAGACCGACCAGTGGCAGGCGGGCATGGCCATACTGGACGTGACCAACCCGGAAGCCCGCGAGTGGTATTGCGGCAAGCTTAAAAAAGTGCTGGACCAAGGCATAGACTGCCTTAAGACGGACTTCGGCGAGAGGATCCCGGTTAAAGGCGTACAGTACTTTGACGGCTCGGATCCCCTCAGGATGCACAATTACTACTCTTTCCTGTACAACAAAATGGTGTTCGAGCTGCTGGAAAAGGAAAAGGGCAGGGGACAGGCGATCCTCTTTGCCCGCAGCGCCACCGCGGGCGGCCAGCGTTTCCCGGTGCACTGGGGCGGGGACAACAGCGCTTCTTATGTGTCCATGGCGGAGACATTGAGGGCGGGCCTTAGCATGAGCCACAGCGGATTCGGCTTCTGGAGCCACGACATATCGGGCTTTGAGCAAACGGCGCCCGCACACGTGTACAAGCGCTGGGCGGCGTTCGGGCTCCTCTCCAGCCACAGCCGGCTGCACGGCTCGTCCAGCTACCGGGTGCCCTGGCTGTTCGACGAGGAGAGCGTGGACGTGGTGCGCTTTTTCTCCCGCCTCAAATGCCGGCTGATGCCCTACCTGTACCAGATGGCGGTGGAAGCCCACGAAAGCGATGTGCCCATGATGCGGCCCATGCTCATGGAGTTCCCTGACGACAGGGCCTGCGAGTACCTGGACAGGCAGTACATGCTGGGAGACCGTCTGCTGGTGGCACCCGTGTTTGATGAGGAAGGCTGGGTGGATTATTACCTGCCCGAGGGCACGTGGTACAGCCTTATCACGGGCGAACGCGTTCAGGGAGGCATGTGGCGCAGGGAAAAGCACGGGTTTATGAGCCTTCCCCTGCTGGTCAGGGGCGGCACGGTGCTTCCCATGGGCAAAACGGACGAGTCTACCGAATACGATTACGCCGACGGGGTGGAACTGAGGGCTTACGGGCTGAAGGAAGGGGAAGCGTGCTCTTTAAGGGTGCCCCTGCCGGACAGCAGCGCCTATGACGAGTACACGGTAAAGCTCGAAGGCGGGCGCGCCGTCGTGACGTCCTCGAGCGACAAACCTTACAGCGTGAAACTGTATGACTGATATTAAGAGGCTTATATGGAATTGGCTTTATACGACCCTTTGAAATTCACGCGCCTGGGCAGGCAGGAGACCGCGCCGAAGCACTGCCGCCTGTGGTGGACGGGCAGCGGCGTAAGCTTTACAGCCGCCTGCACCCGTGTGGAGATAGAAGTCGAGGCGTTTGATTCGGACCACGCCGTATGGCTGGCGGTGCTGGCGGGCGGCGCGATGGTCGCCAGGTTCCCCCTTAACAGGGGCAGGCAGACGTACACGGCGCTGGCGGGCATGGACCCCGCGTTTACCCATGAGATAAGCGTTGTGAGGGATACTCAGCCCCTTCCGGATGAAAAGTGCCCGCCTGTAATACATGCCGTGCTCTCGGACGGGGAGCTCAAACCTTCCGCTCCCAAAAGGCAGCTGATCGAGTTCCTCGGCGACAGCCTTACCGTGGGCGAGGGCTGTTTCGGCCCCAGATATGCCGAGGACTGGCGCATGGCCTGGATGGGCGGCGTGGGCGCGTTCCCGCACCGGCTCTCCCAGATGCTTGACGCCGAGAGGCGCGTGATCGCCATGAGCGGCTGGGGCGCGTGGAAAAGCTGGGACGGAGACGAAAGCCACCGTATCGGGCTGATATACGAGCAGCTGTGCGCACCCATAGCGGCAGGCAACGTGCCTTATGCCTTTGACGGCAGGCCGGCGGACTGGGTGGTGATAAACCTGGGGACCAACGACTCAAACGCCATAAAGCAGGAGAGCGACCCTGTGTCTTCCGCCGAAGCGTTCACGCGGCGCGCTTATGAACTTATAAAGACCGTGCGTCGGCACCAGCAAAACGCGCATATACTCTGGGCGTACGGACTGTGCGGCATCGATATGGAACAATACATCCTGAAAGCCGTCGAAAAGGTGAAGGCGGAGGGTGATGACAAGGTGGGGTACATAAGGCTCAGCGACTGCAACGGGGACCTGGGCTCCCGCATGCATCCAAGCCGCGGCGCCCATCTCAGGGCCGCAGGGGAGATATGCGGTTATATAAGGCGTGTTCAAGGTGAAAATACAGCTGTGGAGGCGGAAAAATGAGAGGATTTTGCTGTTTTCTGGCAATGATACTGGTGGCGCTCAGTCTTGCGCCCGCGCTCACTGAGCAGAAAGGGGATACCGTGGAGATACCTGTAATCGAGACGAAAACGTTTGAGGTGCCCGACAACGAAGCCATGGCGTTCCTGAGGGGAATGGGCATCGGCTGGAACCTGGGCAACACGTTCGACGCCTACAACGACGCCCTGCCCAAGTCCAGGGAGATGGAGATGGAGACCGTGTGGTGCGGCGTCAAGACCACCGAAGCGATCATAAAAGCGGTAGCCGACGCCGGGTTCACCACCCTGAGGCTGCCGGTATCCTGGCATAATCACGTGGACGCAGACTTCATTATCAGCCAGCAGTGGCTTGACAGAGTGCAGGAAGTGGTGGACTGGGCTTTCAAGTACGAACTGTATGTGATCATCAATATCCATCACGACGAGGGAGCCAATTACTTCTATCCCGACTCCGCGCATTACGAAGTGTCAGAGAAGTACATACGCTCCATTTGGACGCAGTTGAGCGAGCGCTTCCGCGACTACGACCTTCACCTGGTATTCGAGTCAATGAACGAGCCCCGGCTCAAGGGCAATCCCGCTTACGAATGGAACTTTGACGGAAAGGCTGCCGCATGCAAAGACGCCGCGGACTGCATAAACCGCCTGAACCAGGTGTTCGTTGACACGGTGCGCGCATCCGGCGGCAACAACGCCGAGCGCTACCTTATGGTGCCCGCCTACGCCGCTGCTCCCGCAAACGCGGTCAGCAGCCTGTTCGTGCTGCCGGAAGACTCCGCCGACAACAGGATAATCGTGTCTGCCCACGCCTACACCCCCTATAATTTCGCACTGAGTGCGGGCGGCACCAACACGTTCAGCCTGAAGTCTTCCAGGTTCACCGGGGAGATCGACAGTTTCCTCAATTCCCTCTACCGCAAATTCATATCCAACGGCATCCCGGTGGTGATAGGGGAGTTCGGCGCCCGTGACAAGGGCGGCAACCTGAGCGACCGGGTGGCATTCGCGGCGTATTACGTGGCCGCCGCCACTTCCCGCAACATTCCCTGCTGCTGGTGGGACAACAATTCCATGAACGGGGACGGCGAAAACTTCGGCCTGCTGCGCCGCTACAAGGCTAACTGGTACTATCCGGACATAGTGGAAGCCATGGTCATCAACTCCGCTTTCGGGAAAGACTGAACACTCAAGCGCGTTTTGTTAAGGACAAACCCGACAATTGTCGGGTTTGTCCTTATTTTTTGTCAAATCGCACATATTGAGAGTCAAAAACTCTTGCGGATTTTTTGAAAATACGATATAATTATTTGAACTGTAATATATTATGGAAGAAATCTTTTTTCGGGAGACCGCCGCGCCATGAAGAGACTTATCGCCGTTATGCTTTCAGCGCTGATGCTTATGGCGGCGTGCGCGTTTTCTGAGAATAATCAGGAGCAAAACGCCCTGCTGCGCCTGGAAGCCGAAGACGGCGTATTGTCCGGTGATCTTGCAGTGCGTTATTCCGGCGGTACGGGCTGGGTCGAAGGCTTTACAAGCCAGGACGACGAACTCGGCTGGACCATTAACGTGCCTGAAGGCGGCGCGTACTGCGTCACCGTGATACTTGCCAGCATGTACGGCGACTACAAGCTGAACCCCGTGCTGCTGGACGGCAAAAGCGCCGGCCAGGTGGCGGTCACCGGGCGCGATTTCACCCGTGCTTCCCTGGAATACATATACCTTACACAGGGAGAGCACACGCTCTCCATAGGCACGAGCTGGGGCTGGATAAAAGTTGACGCCGTGGAGATATCCCCGGCCGAAGCTCTCCCCGGCGATCTGTATGACGTGGCCGAACAACCCGTGACTCCGGATCCTTCCGAAGCGACGAAGCGGCTGTACGCCTGGCTCAGGGAATGCTACGGGAAAAAGGTGATCTCGGGCCAATACTGCGACGGCGGCATGTACGGCATGGAGAACCAGGCGGTGTGGCGCGCCACGGGCGGGCTGTATCCCGCGCTGCTGGGGCTGGATTTCATGGACTATTCGCCCTCCCGGGTGGAACACGGCACCGTGGGGCGCTCGGTGGATCAGGCGATAGAATACTGGAACAAGGGCGGCATAGTCACATTCTGCTGGCACTGGAACGCTCCCTCGCCTTACCTGACCGAAGACAGATGGTATTCCGGGTTTTATACGGAATACACCACCTTTGACCTGGGCAGGGTGATGAGCGGAAAGGATCCCAAGGGGTACGAACTGCTTTTAAAGGACATAGACGCCATCGCCGCGCAGCTGACCATACTCAGGGACGCGGGCGTACCCGTGCTGTTCAGGCCCCTGCACGAGGCCAGCGGCGGCTGGTTCTGGTGGGGCGCGTCCGGACCTGAAGCTTACTTAAAACTCTGGGACCTGCTGTTTGAAAAACTTACGTACGAGTACGGACTTAACAACCTTATCTGGGTCTGGAACGGGCAGGATCCCGCCTGGTACCCGGGAGACGATACGGTGGACATAATAGGCGAGGACCTGTACCCCGGCGAAAGGGTGTATTCCTCCCAAAGCGCCAAGTTCCTGGACTGCGTGAAGTACACTTCCGCCAGAAAAATCATAATGATCAGCGAAAACGGCTGTGTGCCTGACGTGGAGGAGCTCTTCCGCGACGGCACCGTATGGGGCGGTTTCTGCACCTGGGGCGGCGAGTTCGTGCTCCAGAACAGCAAATACAACAAACCCAGCGAGCGATATACGGAAGTGTGGCTGCTCAAACAGACTTATTCGGACGACAGGGTGATCACCCGAAAAGACATACCGGATTTTCTTTCTCAGGATTGACATCGGGTTTTGCGAAAAAAGACTCATTCAGATGACGGGAGCGGGATGCTGACGATGAAAAAAGGATTGCTGTTGATTCTTATAATGGCCCTGGCGCTTTCTGCGGTGAGCGCCGGCGCGGTGACGGACAAAACCATAGGGGAGTACGAGAACATAGTGAGCACGTACTCCATAGACAAGAGCATCCCGTCCTATGAGCAGTACAGGTCCGCGTATCCGGATACGCGCCCCGAAGAGGAAATAATTATAGAAGCTGCCAGCGCCGTCAGGTATCTGGAGGACGGCGGGGAAACGGCGCAGATATTTGAAGACTACGACGGCAGTACGGGTGAATCCCTGCTCACGGGCGAGGAAGCGCTGGCGGAGTGGGAGTTCGAAGTGGAAACAGAGGGCTGGTACGACCTTGAGATCGAGTACTATCCCTATCCGGGCAAGAATTCTGAGATACAGCGGGCGTTTTTCCTGGACGGAAGGCTCCCCTACAACGAGCTTTCGCTGGTGACTTTTTCCCGTATCTGGCGCAACGACCAGAACCCCGGCGTGGAAAGGGTGAAGGACAAAAACGGCGTGGAGGAGATATCCTGGGTAAAGGACAACCAGGGCAACGACATAAAGCCCTCCCCCCAGGAGACCCCCATGTGGCTCAAGTCCTACGTGTACGACAGCAACGGATATATTTCAGAAAGCCTGAGCTTTTTCCTTGAGAAAGGGCAGCACACCCTGGGCATGCTCTCGCTCAGGGAGCCCATGCTCATACGGAAACTGGTGTTCAAAAACGCCGAGCGCATCGCCACTTATTCTGAGATTGAGCGCGCCGGCAACAACCCGACGGGCATCTGTGTAAGGATAGAAGCGGAGACCGCCCAGTACACCTCGTCCCAGATGCTGTACCCGGTGCAGGATCAGGCGTCCTCAGCCGTGTATCCCGCATCCGCAAGGTATCTGCTGAACAACACGATTGGCGGATACCCCTGGAGGCTCGCGGGGCAGTGGATAGAGTGGGCATTCGAAGTGCCGGAAGAAGGCGATTACTGCATCTCCTTCTTCGACAAGCAGAACTTCGTGCGCGGCATAGACGTATACAGAAGGATATTTATTGACGGCGCGGTGCCGTTTTCCGAGTTTGACGCGCTGCCCTTCGGGTATTCCCAGGGCTGGCGCATGGAGACCGCCCAGGACGAGAATGAAGACCCGTATCTGATCCACCTGACCGCGGGCAGGCACACCCTGCGCATGGAAGTGGTGCTGGGCGACATGGCCAATATCATCAGCCGTGTTCAGCAGTGCGTGCTGGAACTGAACGGCATATACAGGCAGGTGCTGTACATCACCGGCGTATCGCCCGACCAGTACCGCGACTACCAGATAGAGCGCAGCCTGCCGGGCCTCAAGCAGGACCTGGAGCACGTAAAGAGCGAGCTGGAGATCGCCATAGACGCGCTTGAAAAGACCGCCGGGCATTCCAGCGACAAGCTGACGGTCCTTAAGACCATGAACGACCAGCTGAAAGACCTTATCAAGGACCAGGAGCGCTTTACCAAAGTGCTGTCATCATACAAGGTCAACGTGCGTGCCTGCGGCAACTGGATAACCCAGGTGCTGATCCAGCCCCTCCAGATAGACCGCATATATGTTCATACCCCGGATATCAACCCCCAAAATGACAAGGGCGGCTTCTTCGCGGGCCTGGGCCACGAGTCCCAGAGGCTGTATAACTCCTTTATAATCGACTATAACCAGGTGGGCAACATCGCCAGGGACGACGGCGAGAACAAGGTCATCACCCTGTGGATAGGCACCGGCCGTGACCAGGCCAACGTGATAAAATCCCTGATAGACGACAGTTTCACTCCCGAAACGGGCATCAGCGTGAATGTGCAGCTGGTGGACATGAACACCCTGCTCAGGGCTA
>JAFZLE010000111.1 GCA_017551645.1 Clostridia bacterium
AAATGATGGACGGCGAGGACGAGGACATACACAAAGCAGTGGACTTCGCCGCGGAGATATCCGTAGCGTATCTGGAGGACCTGATCGATAACGGGCTGGACCTGGTGACCATCCCCGAGCCCGTGGCTTCGGGTGACCTTATACGGCCTTCCGATTTTGAAAAATACGTGCTGCCGGCGGACATAAAGGTAAAGCAGCGCGTGTCCGAAAGGTGCCCCAGCTGCCTTATACACATCTGCGGCAGGACGGACAAGCTGGTGGAGCCGGTCGCCCGGGCGCGCATGGGCGTGCTCTCGGTGGACTCCATAGACATGGTAAAGGCGCAGCAGGATTCCGCCGGGCGCTGCGCGCTGTTCGGGAACCTGAATCCCGCCCAGATACTGGCGGCGAAGAGCGCCGAAGAAGTGTACGAAATAAGCGCCGGACTGTGCAGGCAGATGAAGCCCTTCGGCGGCTTCATACTCGCACCCGGCTGCGACCTGGCCCCCAACATCCCCCTGGAGAACCTGCAGGCGATGGCGCGGGCGGCAAGGGAAGCGTAAACGTCTGGGCGCGCTCCGGCACGGGATAAGGCGCAGGTGAAACGCCCATGAAACGATCCCTGAAAGAATGGCTCGTGCGCCTCGCGATCCTCGCGGCGGGGCTGGCGGTGGCCCACTTCGGCGTCACTCTGTTCCTGCTGACGGACCTGGGCTCGGACCCCTTCAACGTGCTGATACAGGGCCTGTACCGCACGCTGGAGCGGCTGACCGGGCTCGCCTTTCTTACCCACGGGCGCGTGCACGCCGCCGTGAGCCTGCTCATAATCGCAGCGCTGCTGGCAGCGGACAAAAGCTATGTCAAGGCGGGCACCCTGGTGTGCATGGTGTGCGGCGGCCCGATAATAGACGTGTTCACCGCGCTGCTTTCGCCCCTGGCGCTCGATCAGGCGAGCCTCTGGATAAGGGTGCCGGTGCTCGCCCTCGGCTGCGTGATACTCGCCTGCGGCATGACGGCGGTCATCAAGTCAGACGCGGGCACGGGCCCCAACGACCTGGTGGCGGTGGTGCTGAGCGACAAGACCGGGATCAGGTTCGCCGTGATGCGCGTGATAGCGGATGCGTGCTTCGTGGCCGCGGGCTGGGCTATGGGAGGTACATTCGGCACGGGCACGGTCATCTGCGCGCTGCTGGTGGGACCCGTGGCGGGCGTGTTCCTGCCCTTGAACGGAAAACTGGTGAACAGGATAGTCGCGGCGGCGATGAAGGATAGATAAAGCGGTATATAAATACCCGACCCGGCAAGTATTTGCCGGGTCGGGCGCTGTTTTGGGGCGTTATGGCGGGCCCGGACCGCAGGCCATGATACTTAAACGGACGCGGCAGTTTACAATTTGTTTTCTTGACAAGCGGCTGCGGCGGGCTTACAATAGCCGCAATTCCAACAAGGCGCAAGGGTGCGCAAACGAGACACGGTTCTCGCGGGCACCCGGGCGCCTTTGTTTTTTATATCGTACGGGCGGCGGCGCGCGAAGCGCCGTACCGGGAAAGAGAGGTATCTGACATGACGTTTTCCGCCGTTAACACTATCTGGGTGCTGCTGGGGGCGGCGCTGGTCTTTTTCATGCAGGCAGGTTTCGCCATGTGCGAGGCGGGGTTCACCCGCGCCAAGAATACGGGCAACATACTTATGAAGAACCTGATGGATTTCTGCATAGGTACGCCGCTGTACTGGCTGTTCGGGTTTGGCATAATGTTCGGCGCGGGCACCGCCGCCTTCGGCTGGATAGACCCGTTCATACTGAAGGATTACGCAGGCGTGCTGCCCGAGGGCGTGCCAAAGTGGGCGTACGCCATCTTCCAGACGGTTTTCTGTGCGACTTCGGCCACCATCGTTTCCGGAGCCATGGCGGAGCGCACCAAGTTTTCCGCGTACTGCGTGTATTCCGCCGCGATATCGCTGCTGATATACCCCGTGTCGGGGCACTGGATCTGGGGCGGGGGCTGGCTGGCGGATATGAGCTTCCACGACTTCGCGGGTTCCACCGCGGTGCATATGGTAGGCGGCGTGTGCGCCCTGATCGGCGCGAAAATGCTGGGGCCGCGACTGGGCAAGTACGGCGCCGACGGCAAGCCCCGGGCCATACCGGGCCACAACCTGTCCATAGCGGCGCTGGGCGTGTTCATACTGTGGTTCTGCTGGTTCGGCTTTAACGGCGCGTCCACCGTGGGCATGGATACGGACGCGCTGATAGTGAGCGCGGGCGCGGTGTTCTTCAACACCAACCTGGCCGCTGCCCTGGCTACGCTCACCACTATGGCCATCACCTGGCTGCGCTACGGAAAGCCGGACGTGTCAATGACCTTCAACGCCGCCCTGGCGGGGCTGGTGGGCATCACGGCGGGCTGCGACGCGGTAGACCCCTTCGGTGCCGCCGTGATAGGCGTGTGCTGCGGCGCGGCAGTGATGCTGTCGGTGGAATTCTTTGACAAGGCAGTCAAGATCGACGACCCCGTGGGCGCGATATCCGTGCACGGCGTGTGCGGCGCCCTGGGCACGGTGCTCACCGGCTTTTTCGCTACGGGCGGCTCCACCATGAAGGGCGTGTTCTACGGCGGCGGATTCAGGTTCCTGGGCGTACAGCTTCTGGGCGTGTGCGCCACGATCGCGTGGACGGCGCTGGTGATAAGCGCGGTGTTCGCGCTGATACGCAAGACCATAGGCCTGCGCGCCGGGGCGGAGGAAGAGGTCATGGGCCTTGACCGTTCCGAACACGGGCTGCAGACCGCCTACGCCGGGTTCACCATCATGCACGACGGCGTGGCAATAGACGGCGAGCCCGCCGCGGCGCCCGTGCCCGGGGAGATATACGAAGCGCCGGCGCGGGCGGAAAAGGAAAAGGCGCCGGACGCCCCGGTATATACCAGCGTGCGCATCGTCTGCCGCCCGGCGGCTCTGGAGACCCTGAAAAACGCAATGAACGGCATAGGCATAACCGGTATGACCGTGACCAACGTGATGGGCTACGGCGCGCAGAAAGGCAAGCCGGAGTACTACCGCGGCACGCCTGTGGACGTGACGCTGCTGCCCAAGGTACAGGTGGACATAGTGGTGAGCAAGGTGCCGGTGCGTCAGGTGATCGAAACGGCCAAGCAGGCGCTGTACACCGGCCACATCGGCGACGGCAAGATATTCGTCACGGACGTGGAGAACGTGGTGCGCGTGCGTACGGGCGAGGAGGGCTACGACGCGCTGCAGTCGGACTGAGATATTTATAAACGCAGCCAAAAGCCCCTGCCGGGAGATCCGGCGGGGGCTTTGTATGTATAAAGTATATGCGCGCCGGGTGCGGCGGGGATCCTCAGATAAGTATGCCCGGGTCGGACTTGCCTGCGCCCGCAAGGCGCGGGCGGAGCTGATCCAGAAAGCGGGCGACCTGTTCGGGGCAGCGCCCGATATAGCGTTCAGGCGTGAGGAGGGCGTCGATCTCGCCCTGCGTAAGGCCGAACTCCGGCCTTGCCGCGAGCCTTGCCGACAGGTCCAGCACGCCTTCCGCCTTCATGCGCTCGGAGGCTTCCATGGAGCACTCGCGGATCGTCTCGTGCAGCTGCTGGCGGTCGCCGCCCCGCTTGACCGCTTCCATAAGCAGGTCTTCGGTCGCTATGAACGGCAGGTATTCATTTACCGCCTGGGCGATTATCTTCTCGTTCACCCTGAGGCCGCCCACCACGTTCTGCGCCAGGCGGAGCACCGCGTCCGCGCACAGGAAGCCCTCGGGCAGGGAGATGCGGCGGCCGGCGGAATCGTCAAGGGAGCGCTCCAGCCACTGGGTGGAAGCCGTCATGGCTCCGGACGCGGCGTCGCAGATCAGGTAGCGGGACAGCGAACAGATCCTTTCGCAGCGCATGGGATTGCGCTTGTACGCCATGGCGGAAGAGCCTATCTGGCTGTTTCCGAAGGGCTCCTCCAGCTGGCGGTCGTGCTGGAGCAGGCGTATGTCGGTGGCCATTTTATGGCAGCTCTGGCCGATGGAGGAAAGCAGGTTCAGTATGCGGCTGTCCGTCTTGCGGGGATACGTCTGCCCGCACACCGGGAAGCATTCCCCGAAACCGAAGGTCGCGGCGAGCCGGCGGTTCAGTTCGTCCGCCTTTTCGCCGTCCCCGTCAAACAGGTCCAGCAGGCTGGCTTCCGTGCCCGTGGCGCCGCGGCAGCCGAGAAACTTCAGGCTGCCCGCCAAAAGTTCCAACTCGTCCAGGTCGGAAAGCAGGTCCTGCATCCACAGCGTCGCCCGCTTGCCCACCGTCACCAGCTGCGCCGGCTGGTAATGGGTGTAGCCCAGGGTGGGCAGCGCCTTGTACCTGTCGGCAAACTCCGCCAAAGCGGCGAGGGTGCTCAGCAGTTCCTCTTTCAGGTACCCGAGCCCCTCACGGTACAGTATAAGGTCGGCGTTGTCGGTCACGTAACAGCTGGTGGCGCCCAGGTGTATGATGCCGGCGGCACCGGGCGCGGCTTTCCCGTAGGCGTAGACATGCGCCATCACGTCGTGGCGCACTTCCTTTTCGCGCTCTTCCGCGCACGCGAAATCTATGTTGCATATATTCGCCTCGAGCTCTTCCACCTGTGCGTCGGTTATGGGCAGGCCCAGCTCCTTTTCCGCCCGCGCCAGCTCTGTCCAGAGCCTGCGCCAGGTCTCGATGCGCCGCCTGGCGGAAAACAGCTCCAGCATCCTGTCGGACGCGTAGCGCGAGGACAGCGGGGATTCATACTTGTCGTACATGGGTCTTCCTCCTGGAAAAGATGCGCGCCGGCCGGGAAAATGATCGGGCTTTTCTTCCAAACGGCCGCCCGCGGCGAAAGGCGTTAAGTCACTGTTTTACGATTATGGCGTCCCGCTCGGCGCCCACCGAGATATAGCGTATCGGGCAGCCCACGGCGTCCTCGATCAGGCTCACGTAGCGCCTGGCCGCCCCGGGCAGGTCTTCCCAGCGCCTTATATGGGAGATGTCGCAGTGCCAGCCCTCCGCGTATTCGGTAACGGGGCGCGCCCTGTCCAGCAGCGAGGGGAAGGGGAATTCCAGGGTGCGCCTGCCGTCGATCTCGTATGCTGTGCAGACAGGGATCTTTTCCATGAAGCTCAGTACGTCCA
>JAFZLE010000112.1 GCA_017551645.1 Clostridia bacterium
CGAAGTCCAAGCGGATGGCGTGGTCAACCTGAAAGTCGCCCGTGAAGGCCTGAAGCTCCAGGAAGTGGACGATCTGGGTCTCGACCGTACGGACCGCAACATGCTTACCGTGATGATAACTAAGTTCGGCGGCGGCCCGGTGGGGCTTGAAACGCTTGCCGCCACTACGGGCGAAGACGCCGGCACCATAGAGGACGTGTACGAGCCTTACCTGATGCAGCTTGGCTTCATTATGCGCACCCCCCGGGGGTGCGTGTGCACCGCCCTCGCCTACCGGCATATGGGCTTTACTCCCCCTCAGACCGCTTCTGAAGACTCACAAATGAAACTTGACTTATAATCTGATATGAAGACAAGCGATTTTTTATACGACCTTCCGGAAGAGCTTATCGCTCAGACGCCCATAGATCCCAGGGACCATTCCCGCCTGCTGGTTTATGACAGACGCGACCGCTCTGTCAGTCACAGGCATTTTTACGACCTGCCCGAATATCTTAAGCCCGGCGACTGCCTTGTCATAAACGATACCCGCGTCATTCCCGCCCGCCTGTACGGCGTAAGAAGCGGGGGCGGCGCGTGTGAGATACTGCTGCTCAAACAGCTCGGCGTCAAAAAATGGGAAGCGCTGGTGCGTCCCGGGGCAAAGCTGAAACCAGGCAAGACCGTATCCATAGGCGACGGCAGGCTGACAGCGCACGTTCTTGACGAAGCGCCCGGCGGGGCCCGAGTGATCGATTTCGAATGTGAAGGCACGATGGAAGCGGCGCTGGACGAACTGGGCGAGATGCCTCTTCCGCCCTACATCAAGGCAAAACTCACCGACAAGACCCGCTATCAGACCGTCTACGCCAAATACGACGGTTCCGCCGCTGCGCCCACTGCCGGGCTGCATTTCACAAAAGAGCTTCTGGATAAGATCAAGGCTCAGGGCATAGATATCGTGCCCGTGCTGCTGCACGTGGGGCTGGGAACTTTCCGCCCCGTAAAAGCCGAGAATATCGAAGAGCATGAGATGCACTCCGAGTATTTCGAGGTAAGTCCCGAAGCCGCCAAACGCATAAACGAAGTCAAACACCGCGGCGGCCGCGTTATCGCGGTAGGCACCACCTCCGTAAGAACGCTTGAAAGCGCGAGCCCGGAAGGTACGCTCCTCCCGCTTTCCGGCGACACGAGTATTTTTATCAAGCCCGGGTACGAGTTCAAATGCGTGGACGCGCTTATCACCAACTTCCACCTGCCCGGTTCTACTTTGCTCATGCTGGTCAGCGCTCTTATGGGCAGAGAAGAAGCCTTAAGGGTTTACGAGACAGCCGTGCTGGAAAATTATCGATTCTTCTCCTTCGGCGACGCCATGCTGATATTATAAGTGGGACGCATTATGTCCCTGCGGGATGATTTTACCATATCTTAGCCTTAAAGTGCCTTTTGCGCCAAATCCGCAACATCGATATTACAATCGCATGCTATCATAACCATCGTTGGACAAACACCATTCTCATTTCCAAAGGAGTTAAAGCATGAGATTTGAGCTTATGCACCCCGCCGATCAGCTGGTCATGATAATGAACCGCATATATCAGTACGGCATGACTACCACTTCCGGCGGAAACCTGTCGATACTTGACGAAAACGGCGATATCTGGATCACGCCCTCCGGCATAGACAAGGGCAGCCTTACCAGCGCCGACATCAACTGCGTAAAACCCGACGGCACCATTCTGGGCCCCCACAAGCCCTCCGTCGAACTGCCTTTCCATAAGCAGATATATAAACTGCGCCCCGACCTTCACGGCATCGTGCACGCCCATCCCCCGACGCTGGTCGCGTTCTCGCTCGCGCGGAAGATCCCCGACACCCATCTGGTGCCCAACGCCAACCTGGTGTGCGGCAAGGTCGCCATGGCAAAGTACGATGTTCCCGGCAGCGAGCAGCTGGGCAAGAACATCGCCGAAAAGTTTGCGGAAGGCCACAACACCGTGATACTGGAAAACCACGGCGTGGTCTGCGGGTCTTCTGACCTGTTCCACGCGTTTATGGCGTTCGAGACTCTTGATTTCTGCGGCAGGCTGGAGATCGACGCCAAGAAACTGGGCGAGCCCCGCTCCCTTACCGACACTCAGATAGCCATAGAGAGCGAAAAGGCGCATCCCGCCCTGGACGCGTTCGTGGCGCACGTGATTTCCAGCGAAGAGAAAGCCGCACGCCGGGATATGTGCACGCTGGTGCACAGAGCCTACGACCAGAGGCTGTTCACCTCCACGCAGGGCACGTTCTCCACGCGCCTGAGCGACGGTTCCTTCCTTGTAACCCCTTATAAGAAGGACAGAAAGTATATCGAGCCCGAGGATATCGTGCGCATCAAGAACGGCATGTGCGAGTCAGGCAAAACGCCTTCCCGCGCCGCGCTGCTGATAAAAGAGATCTTCGAGAGGCAGCCCGAGATCAACTCTGTCATCATAGCCCATCCTCCGGCGATCATGGCTTTCGCCGTGACCAGCGCGGAATTCGACAGCCGCACGATCCCCGAAAGCTATATCGCCCTGCGCCACGTGCGCCGCGCCCCCTACGCTTCCAGCACTCTGGACGTGGAAGGCACCGCGAAGGCGTTCTCCCTTTCCTCCCCCGTGCTGATCGTGGACAACAAGTGCGTGATAGTGGCCGGCAACAGCCTGCTCAACGCGTTTGACAAGCTGGAAGTGCTGGAATACTCCGCCAAAGCGGTAATCGCCTGCAAAGACATCGGCGAGATCGTGCACATCACCCCTGAGGAAGTCGACAGGATCGAAGAAGCGTTCAACCTGAAATAAACTTGCGGCATATTGCCCGGATATCCGTATCCGGGCAATACCTGTCTTCCGCGAGCACTTCATCCCAATCTATGCCATTTACAACGTTTGACCGTCACCTGGACCGACGGGAAAGGAGCAAGCCCATGTTATACTGCAAGAACTGCCGGCTCGTTTTCAGCGACATTTCATGCTGCCCCATTTGCGGGGACAACAGCGCGCAGCCGCCCCAGCCGGATGATATCTGTTTTCTGACCGAAACAGATCCTTTGCCTGCCGGCATGCTCAAAGCGTCACTTGAACAAAACGACATACCGTATTTGAGCAGCAGCTCCATCGGCGCAGGATTGGCCATAAGAGCGGGAGCGATGTTTGAGCGCATCAAGTTTTATGTCAGGTACGACGACCTTACAAAAGCGAAGGATCTGGCGGACGGCATGTTCGGCTCGGACGGCTCGGACGAAGCAGAAGTATATTCCTGACGTCTGAACGGCGTCACGGGTCTGGCATCCGCATACCGCTTCGCACAGGCAAAACGCTCCGCGCCGCTTTCTGCGGCGCTTTTTTGCGCCTGCCGGCGCTGCGTACTCTCTCCCTTTTGGGGAACAAAGTGCGGTTGTCATCCGTCAGACCTAAGAATTGTTAATTCACAATGATTTCTCCCAAAACCGTCATAAGTATGATATAATATCGTCATCAAAACCTCGGAGTTGTTAATGAGCAAGCAAAAGCCGCTTTTCGTCCCCAGGGGCGAATACAAAAGCTTTATACTGTCCACCATACTCACCACGCTTAAAATGCTGCTGGTGCTGGCTCTTATCGCGGCGTTCGCGGGCGGCGGCGTGATAATGGGCATCGCCAAGGCGTGGGTCGATACCGCTCCGGAGATCGACCTGGACATTTTCGACTCCCAGGCTCAGACCAGCTTTATCTACGATAAATACGGTGAGCTCATCACCACTTTCCGCGGCACCGAGAACCGTGTATACGCGACTTACGACGAGCTTCCCAAAAATCTTATAAACGCAGTGATCGCCGTTGAAGACGCCCGTTTCTGGCAGCACAGCGGCGTTGACGTGAAACGCTATATCGGCGCGCTGGTCGGCAATCTGCTCTCCGGCAACAACCAGGGCGGCAGCACCATAACCTGCCAGCTTATAAAGCAGACCATGCTGTCCACCGAGCAGACCTACCGCCGCAAAGTGCAGGAAGCTTATCTGGCCCTTGAACTGGAAGATACGCTTACCGGACTGTTCGCCGGCGACTGGATGGCCGCCAAGGAGCGCATACTGCTGGAGTACATGAACGTGGTGTATATGGGCGGCTCCATATACGGCATGAAGACCGCCGCGCAGGACTATTTCGGCAAGGAACTGTACGAACTTTCCCTCAGGGAATGCGCCATGCTCGCCCGCATGGTCAGAAATCCCGTGCGCTACAATCCCCGTTCAAATTACTACATCCGCAACACTCCTTCGGTCAGCGACGACGGCGCCGACACGGTGTTGAAACTGATGCTTGAGCAGGGTTTCATCACCCAATACGAGTATAACGCCGCCATGAGCGAACAACTCTCCGTCGTAAAAAGCAGTTCCTCCACACAGGCCATGTACAAACATCCCTATTACGTGGAGTACGCCATTTACGACGTGGTCACCAAGATGCTGCGCGTTGAGCAGCTGGAGGACACCAGCGCGAACCGGTCGCTTATGGAGAGCAAACTGCGCACCGGCGGCTATCACATTTATACCTGTCTGGATCCCGAAGTCCAGTCCGC
>JAFZLE010000113.1 GCA_017551645.1 Clostridia bacterium
AGTGGAGGGGCTGCGCGCCTGCGCGCCCGTGCTGGAGGACGCGGGCGTCACACTGGCAGTGGAGCCATTAAACACCCTGGTGAACCACAGGGGCTACTACCTGTACAGCTCTTCGGAAGGGTTCGGGATAGTTAACGAGGTAGGCAGCCCCAATGTGAAGCTGCTGTTCGACGTGTACCATCAGCAGGTCACGGAAGGCAACATAATAAGCAATCTTACAGGGAACATTTCAAGCGTCGCGCACGTCCATATAGCAGGCAATCCCGGGCGGCACGAGCCGTACGAAAACAGCGAGCTTCACTATCCCACGGTGCTCAAAGCGCTTTATGGCGCGGGATACGAAGGGCATGTGGGCCTGGAATACCTACCGCTTCGCGACCCGGACGAAAGCCTTAAAACGCTGCTTAAACAAATGCCGCTGTAAAGCGCCGCTTTTTCATTCAGTCTTCGATCAGAAACATTTCCGGGAGATCTTGCCGATGCTTTCATACATTATAGTTGGTTCCGGTTACCGCGCGGAGTATTTCGGGCGGATAGCCAAGGCGCATCCCGAGCTGTTCAGGGCGCTGTTTTTGTGCAGGAGCAAAGAAAAGGCGGACAAAATGACCGCCGACACGGGCATCTCCGCCACCACTGACGAAAAGGAGTGCGCTTTGTTCCGCCCGGATTTCGCGGTGATAGCCGTGGACAAGGCGCATGTGGCGCAGGCGGCGGAGGAGTGGATAAACAAAGGCCTGCCCGTGGTCACCGAGACGCCCGTGGGCGAAACGACGGAGCAGCTTCTGCGCATGTGGGAACTGGCAAAACAGGGCGCGAAGATCGTCTGCTCCGAGCAATACCACCGCCAGCCCGTTTTGATGAACGGCTTAAGCGCCATACGCGAAGGGCTGATAGGCGAGCCCTCAAGCGTGTACATCTCCCTGGCGCACGAATACCACGCCGCGAGCCTTATAAGAAGGTCGCTGCTGCTCGACCCGGGCGAAGGGTTTACCGTAAGGGCGATGAACCAAAAAAGCCGCGCGGTAAAGACGGACTCCCGCGCCTCAGCCTTCTGGGACGGCGAGGAGACCGAGGTGAGCCGCGACGTCGCCCTGGTCACTTTCGCTTCGGGCAAGTTCGCGATCTATGATTTCGATTCGATCCAGTACCGCTCCTTCATCCGCTCCAGGCACCTGTCCGTGCGGGGCAGCAGGGGTGAATTAAGCGACAATTACATCTCCTGTTTAGACGGCGCGGGCGTGCCGCAGAAGATATACCTTAACGCGGATATCCCCACCGGGTACAGGGCGCTGGACACCCAGGCGCTGAGAGACAGGCGCAGGAGCGCGGTGAGCGAAATGAACTGCGACACCGCCCAGGACGAGTTCGCCGTGGCGTCAATACTGCTGGATATGGGGAAGTATATCGCGGGCGGAGAGCCGCCGTACCCGCTTGACGAGGCGCTCGAGGACGCGTATTTCGCGATAAAGCTCAAAGAAGCGCTGCTTTCGCCCCATGCTCCTGCCGTTTCGGAGCCCATGCCCTGGCACGGGAGGAGCTGACGCGGTACGGTACGTACCGTATGCAAAAATTAACCATATAGGGAGAGCACGATGAAAAAAACACTCGTTTTCCTGCTGCTTGCGGCGCTGGCGCTGTCCCATGCCTGCCTTGCCGACTGGGAGCCCGTGACCGCCATAACCCTGTATTCCGGCCCCGGCACCAATTATTCCAGCGAGCTGGGCACCATGGCGAGGGGCACGTACGTGCAGGTGGAAGCTTTGGCGTACGACCGCCAGGGCAGCATCTGGGCGCACTTCACCTTCGCGGGCAGGAACGGGCGCTTATACATGGCTTACGCGCCCATCTCCCGGCTGCAGGTGCCGGATTACGGCATCAGCCAGTATGAGTTCGAGGATGTGCCGTACCTGGACCTGGCGGTCAAAAACAACACCTACGTGTACTACGGGCCGTATATGCGCGGCGTGGAGGAACTGGAGTACATGAGGCGCCCGGGCATGCTGTATTCGGGGGATATCGTGTCCGTGCTGGGCGTGATGTACGACTATTTCCTGGTGGAGTACCTGGAAGACGGCTGCAACGTAAGGGGCTATGTGCTCTCAGACGCCCTGGAGGTCATAGACCCTTCGGACGCCTGGATATACGATAACGGCAATTCCTACCCCTCCGCAACCCCGGGCCCCGGCAGCTACGGCAGCGGTTACTGGGAGCCGGCGCCTTCCGGAAACTCCGGCAGCAGCGGATATTCCGAATACGGCAATTATCCCGGTTATTACGGTCAGGCCGGGTACTACGACTATCCCGCTTCCAATGTGTTCAGGGCGCGCGAAAGCCGGGACATCGTCAGATCTTACGTGTACGAGAGCAGCCACCTTACCAACCAGTGGAACGACTACAGAGCCGAGTACGCGTTTGACGGGCTCTCATCCACCGACTGGGTGGAAGGCTCCGAAGCAAAACAGCTTAACGACTACGTGGGCTGCGTATGGCGCGTTTACGACAGCAGGATCGCCGCTTATGGCATATCCATAAAGAGCGGCATGCAGTACAAGGGCTTCGAGTCCTGGAACAGGAACCAGCGCCCCAGGAGCATCGCAGTGACCGTAAACGGAAACAACTATTACTTCACCCTCTCCGACACCATGGACGAGCAGACGCTTTACTTTAACGGCAATATGATCATGCCGGACGCCGGCGGCAGGCTGGACCTGAAAGTGACGGTCACCGACGTTTACCGCACGTACAATGAGGACGGCGAGCCGGTAGGCAGGTACGATATAGCGATAAACGATATAGACCTGCTCTGCGTGTACGCCCGCTGATGCAAAGGGCCTGATATCTTGCAATTGAATAAAACAGGCTGTATAATAAACACCAAAAGGCGAGGGAGGAGAATTACATGAAAAAGACAGTCGTTTTTCTGCTGCTGGCAGCGCTGCTGTTCTCGCAGGCATGCTTTGCCTGGGAACCTGTGATAGACATCACCGTATATTCCGGCCCCGGTTATGAATACGCCAGCGAGGCGTACGCTCTGCCCAAGGACTGGACAGTTCAGGTCAGGGCGCTGGCGCGCGACCGGCTGGACTGCGTGTGGGCGCATATCTCCTACACGGGCAGGGACAGCCGCGTGTACATGGCATACACGCCCATAAACACCCTGAACCTGGAAAAGCAGGACCTGCTGGGCTTTTCCTATGAGCCCGAACCCGGCTCCACGCTGGTAGTGCTCACCAACACTTACGTATACTACGGGCCCAGCGATTACACCTCTTTCGACACGCAGTACACCATACGCACCCGCATGCTCGCCACGGGCACCTACATCTCCCTCATCGACACGAAGAACGATTACTATTTCGTGGAGTATGAAGAGGACGGGTTCAAGGTCAGGGGCTATGTTCCCACGTTTACCGCGGTGGCGAGCACCATTCCCTCAGGCAATTCCGGTTACGACTATTGGGAGACTCCTCCCTCCGGCGATAACGGTTCCTGGGACGACTATGGCTACGGCACCGTCGACCCCGCCAACCTGACCACTGTCAGGGCGAGCAAGACCAACACCTTGGTAAAGGAAAGGATATACGAAAGCAGCCACCTGACCAACAAGTGGAACGACTACAAGCCCGAGAACGCTTTCGACAACAAAAAGAGCACCGACTGGGTCGAGGGCTCCAAGCGCTACGGGCTCAACGACTACGTGGGCTGCGTATGGCAGGTGAACGACAGCAGCCTGGCGGCGTACGGCATAGCCATAAGGGGCGGCATGCAGTACAACGGCACCACTTCCTGGAACCGCAACCAGCGGCCCAAGAACATCACCGTGACCGTGAACGGCAAGGAACACTATTTCGTCATGGAAGACAAGATGGACGAGCAGGTGTTCTACTTTGACAGCCTGATAAGGCCGGACGCGAACGGCAGGATAGACCTGAAGGTAATGATAACCAGCACCTACTTCATGTACAACGAGGACGGCACCAGGGTGAGCGAGTACAACATCGCCATCAACGACATAGACCTTATCCTCGCCAAGTATTCCTACACCACCGTAAGGGCGACCCAGACGTCGAAACTGGTCAAGGAAAGGATCTACGAGAGCAGCCACCTGACCAACAAGTGGAACAACTACAAGCCCGAGTAC
>JAFZLE010000114.1 GCA_017551645.1 Clostridia bacterium
GAGGACAAGGCCGTGTGTGACCCGGTGTTCGCGGATTTCAAGGCGTATTATCTTGAGAATTACAACGTCCGGACCCGCCCCTATCCCGGCATCCCCGAACTCATGAAGACGCTTAAAGCGGAAGGCGTAAAGTGCGCCATATCTTCCAACAAGGTGGACAGCGCCGCGGGTGAGCTTTCCCGGGCGCACTTCGGAGATCTGGTGGCCATGTGCGTGGGCGAAAGCCCCCTTACTCCCCGCAAGCCCGACCCCACGGGCACCTTCAGACTCATGGAGACGCTGGGGGCGTCAAGGGAAGAAACAGTGTACGTGGGCGACAGCGACGTGGACTGCGAAACCGCCCGCAGGGCCGGCCTGCCGTTCATCGCCGTAACCTGGGGCTTCCGTTCCCGGGAACAGCTTAAAGCCGCGGGCGCCGCAGTGTTCGCGGACAGCTGCGAAGAACTGGAAAGACTGCTTAAAAGTTGACTTGTGTTCCAAAAGAGTATATAATAAAGTAACTATATATTATTGTCGAAGGTGTGATGCGAATGAGTGAAAACAACACCCGGCGCAGGCTGCCGGCGTATCTGGTCCTTATGATAATAACCCTCATCGCGGGGCTGGTGCTGGGGGGCGTGTACGCCCTTACCAAGGATCCCATAGCCGCGCGTGAAGCGGAAGACGCCGAAAACGCCCGCAGAAAAGTGCTGCCCATAGCGGTGAGCTTTGAGTCCATGGAGGCTCCGGAAGGCCTGAGCAGCCTTTACGCGGGACTGGACGCCGAAGGCAACACCGTGGGCTACGCCGCGCAGAAGACCGCCAGGGGCTACGGCGGCGAGATAGAGGTCACCCTGGGCACGGATATTTACGGCAACATCACTGGCCTTAGCGTGGGCGGCAAGAATTTCTCCGAGACCGCAGGCCTGGGTGCCCGCAGCAAGGATGAGGCGTTCACCTCACAGTTCGCGGGGAAGACCGCGCCTCTGAGCGTAGCCAAGGGCAACGACGAGAGGAACGCGCACACCATCGACGCCATCACTTCCGCCACCATCACCAGCAAGTCTGTCACAGGCGCCGCCAACGACATTATGGCCGCGCTGGACAGCGTGCTCATCCCCGAAACGGAAGGAGGCGCGCAGTAGATGAAGCTCACATTCAAGCGGGGAGTGCATCTGTCCTACGCGAATAAAAACGCCACCAAGACCAGCCCCATACGAGACTTCGTAAGCGACGAGGTGCGGCTGATCACCTCCATGCACATAGGCGCGCCCTCCAAGCCCATAGTCAAAAAGGGCGACAAGGTGTTAATGGGCCAGGTCATCGCTGAGCCGGTAGGCTTCCTGGGCATTCCCGTACACGCCAGCGTATCAGGCGAAGTGACCGACGTCAGCATGATCCCGTACCTGGGCGAAGGCAACGTGGAATGCATCACCATAGCCAACGACTATGAGGACAAATGGACTGAGCTCACCCCCCTGGGCAGCGTGGAGTCCGTGGACCCCGCGCTGATAGTGCCCGCCATCAAAAACGCCGGCATCTGCGGCATGGGCGGCGCCAGTTTCCCCACCCACGTAAAGCTCTCCATAAAGCCCGAGCAGAAATGCGAGGCGGTGCTGGTAAACGGTGCGGAGTGCGAAACGCACCTGACCTGCGACCATCGCCTCATGCTGGAGCAGGGTGAAAAAATAGTGGGCGGCTTAAGGGCGGTCATGCGCGCCCTGGGCAGCGAAAAGGGCATCATCTGCGTTGAGGACAACAAGCCCGACGCCATCGCCAATCTTAAACGCCTGGCGCTGAACGCCCAGGGCGTTACGGTACAGGTATTAAAGACCAAGTACCCGCAGGGCGGCGAAAAGCAGCTTATCAACGCGGTGCTCAAGCGCCAGGTACCCTTCGGGAAGCTCCCCATCGACGTAGGCGCCGTGGTGGTCAACGTGGGCACCTGCGCCGCCATTTACGACGCGGTGGTGTACGGAAAGCCCCTGATAAGCCGCGTTACCACGGTCACGGGCTGCGTGAACAAGCCTTCTAACCTGCGGGTCAGGATAGGCACAGTAGTCGAGGACATGATCGGCGCGTGCGAAGGCTACAGCGCCGAGCCCGGCAAGATCGCCTTCGGCGGCGGCATGACGGGCCTGTGCCTGCCCGGCACCGACCTGCCCATGGCCAAGAGCACCAACGGCATAGTGGTGTACAGCGTGAAGGACTCCAAGTCCATAGACGAAGGCCCCTGCATCCGCTGCGGCAAGTGCGTTGCCGCCTGCCCCATAGGCCTGAATCCCTACCTTATCAAGCGCGCCGCGGACGCGGATAAGCTGGAGGAAGCGAAAAAGCTGTACGTGAACGACTGCATACTCTGCGGCTGCTGCTCCTACGAGTGCCCCTCCCGCCGCTGGCTCACCGCTTCGTTTAAGATCGTAAAACAAAAACTGGCCATACAGGCCAAACAGAACGGAGGTAAAGGCTGATGACGCTGAGACTATCCACTTCCCCCCATCTGCGTTCGCCCCAGTCCTCCACGCGGCTGATGCTCAACGTGATAATCGCACTGCTGCCTTCCGCCGCTTTCGGCGTTTACAATTACGGCTACAAGGCGCTGATGCTCATACTCGTGTCGATGCTGAGCGCGGTAGTGAGCGAATACCTGTGGCAGCGCCTGACAAACCGCCCCGTAAGGATAAAGGACTGTTCCGCCCTGGTTACGGGCATGATACTGGCCCTGTGCGTGACGCCCGAAGCGCCCTGGTGGATGCTGGTCGTGGGCAGCGCCTTCGCCATCATCGTGGTAAAGGAGCTGTTTGGCGGCATAGGCGACAACTTTATCAATCCCGCCCTGGCGGCGCGCGCCATGCTTCTGGCCTCCTGGCCCATGGTTATGACCCGCCACATAGACATAGACGGCGTGTCCAGCGCCACTCCCCTGGCGGAAGGCGCCCAGAGCCAGTTCTCATACCTTGACCTGCTTATCGGCCGCATACCGGGCGTTATAGGCGAGACCTGCAAGCTGGCGATAATCGTGGGCATTGTGTACCTGATCGTGAGCCGCACCGTCACCTGGCGCATCCCCGTGTTCACCATACTGTCCGCTTTCGTGATGGCGTGGATAGTGGGCCTCGATCCCGTTTACCACGTACTCAGCGGCGGCATCATCTTCGCCGCGGCGTTCATGGCCAACGACTACACCACTTCACCAATGACCCGGGGCGCGCAGATGGTGTACGCTTCAGGCATAGGCATAATAACCATAATCATCCGCAAATGGGGCGCGTACCCCGAAGGCGCCACCTACGCGGTGCTGTTCATGAACCTACTTACGCCCCTGCTGGACAGGTATATCCCCCACAGGGTGTACGGCCACTCCAAGAGGGAGGCGAAGAACTGATGAGCAAGGACAACAAGCTTTCAAAGATCTTCCTAAACGGCGTCATCACCGAAAACCCCACCTTCCGGCTGGTGCTGGGCACCTGCCCCACAATGGCGGTGACCACCAGCGCGCTAAACGGGCTTGGCATGGGCGCCGCGGCAACCTTCGTGCTGATCGGCTCCAACACGGTTATCTCCCTGCTCAGGAAGTTCATTCCCGACCGGGTCAGGATCCCCGCGTTCATAGTGGTCATCTGCACTTTCGTGACCATGATACAGCTGATAATGCAGGCATACCTGCCTTCGTTGTACGCGGCGCTGGGCATATTCATCCCCCTCATCGTGGTCAACTGCATAATCCTCGCCCGGGCGGAAGCGTTCGCAAGCAAAAACCCGGTTTTGGACAGCGCGGTGGACGGCCTGGGCATGGGCGTTGGCTTCACTCTGGCGCTCACGCTGATAGGCGCGGTAAGGGAACTGCTGGGCAACGGCTCCATATTCGGGCTGGACATACTGGGTTCTTCCTACCAGCCCATGCTGCTGGCGGTGCTGGCCAGCGGCGGCTTCCTCACTTTCGGCCTTATGCTGGGCGTGTTCAACGCCATAATGAACAAGATACGCTTAAAGAGGATAAGGGAGGAGGCCAGATAAATGGTTAAGCTTTTGCTGTTCATGGTGAGCTGCGTGATCACCAACAACTTTATCTTCTCCCGCTTCCTGGGCTGCTGTCCCTTCCTGGGCGTGTCCAACAAGGTGGAAACCGCTGTGTCCATGGGCATCGCCGTCACCTTCGTCATGACGCTGGCATCCCTGATAACTTACATCGTGTACCACTTCGTGCTGCTGCCGCTGAGCCTGAGCTTCATGCAGACCATCGCCTTCATACTGGTCATCGCGGCGCTGGTGCAGTTCGTGGAGATGTTCCTCAAAAAGGCGTCCCCCTCCCTGTACAGCGCGCTGGGC
>JAFZLE010000115.1 GCA_017551645.1 Clostridia bacterium
CGGGCCGTGAAATGCGTGTTTTGCCGGGGTTCAGCGCGCGCGGACGTATACATCACTGACCGCCGTAGGTTCAGATGCTTCACCGGCAGCTTCCGGTGCCTGCTGATCTTCCGGGGGATTACCGCCCAACGCGCGCAGCACTTCCGCCATGTTTACCGGCTGGCTGCCCTTTATCTCCAATGCTCCGGTCAGCTTAGCGCAAAGCAGGTTGATTATCGCCGCAGCGGCCTGAGGCACGGAAATGAACGCCATGCAGCCCTGCGCGCTGTCCGGGGCCAGGCAGCCCGCCTGCGCGTCCTTCTCCAGACGGTCGAGCAGCCCGCCCTCGCACAGCAGCCCGCGGACGCTCACACAGCAAACGCTGATGCCGTCAGCCTGCGCGTCCAACAGAGCGTTTTCGCCGGTTTTGAGCAGTTCGGCCTCTTCCGGCAGATCCAGTATGTCAGTCACGCGCACGAACGTCTCCGCTCCGGCCAGTTTCGCCGCTTCCAGCGCGGAAATGGGCGCGGCGACGTTGGCGGTTTCGGCGGCGCCTTCGTTGCCTTCCGCCAGTTCTGCATCCCTCACGCCGGCCAGATATACCACGCTGCCGGGGCGGTTTGCTTTGATAAAGCCGCTCACGTCCTCTTTGCTGAATACAGAGCCCAGAGCTACCTTCGCGCCTACGCGTTTAAGCGTTTTCAGTTCCTTTTCGCTGCCGTCCAGCACGCGCACGTCAACTTTGTTCGCGGTCAGCGCGCGGGCTATACCAAGCGCCAGTTCCCCGCCGCCTATCACGGCGACAGGCCGCGCTTTAAGCGCTTCGGTGTCGTTTATCCCGCCGCTTCCGGAGCTGACCGCGTCGCTCAGCGTAACCTTGTCAAGAGCGCCGTCTCCGTATATCTTTACTTCGCAGTCGGCCTTTGCGGCTTCCAGATACACACTTTTGAACGCGGGCGACGAAGCGATCTTGCGGGAGGTTATCACCTCGTCTATGTGCCTTGATCTTATGACTTTCGCCGCGTCCAGGTACATGCCTTCCACCGGCAGGGAGCCTATCCTTCTGTAAAGCTTGTCTACGTCTTCGTCCAGAAACGCCGCCGCCACGTGGCGCCCTCCGTCGTCCAGCAGGGGCAGTTCCTTGGCCAGCCTTATGCCTTCCGTGTCCGCGCCGATTATCAGGGCACGCTTGACCTGTTTATCGCTTTTGCGGCCGGACATGACGTTGCGCGCCAGGAAAAGCAGATAACGGGACGTAATGACCAGCACCAGCCCGAAAACAGCCAGAAAGCCCAGCACGTAGCGGGAATAGCCTATATCGAAAACCGCGTTCATGGCCAGGTTGATGCACGCCGCAAGCACGCAGGCGAACGCGAGCTTCGCCATGTCCTTGAGCTCCGCGTACATCCACATCACCCGGTAAGCTCCCATGAGCCACAGCCAGAAAGTGTGGTTGGCTATGAATAAAGGCGCGTAGAGCCACACGATGCGGGCAGTCCGTTTATTGAAGGACATGACCAGTCCGCCGCGCATCAGCTTCGCGAAATACAAACTGCCCAACAGCAGCAGAACGTCCATTACCAGCAGCAGCCAGCGGTTGATGCGTTTTGAGTTGCTATTGTTCATTTTCCCACTCCCTTCAGCCAATCGCCGAGCGCTTTCTCGTCAAAACCGAACAGGACCTTGTTTCCGTCCCTGATGATAGGGGTCTTTATCAGCGCCGGATTATCCAGCAGTTCCTCTTCTATAACGTCTTCCAGGCTCAGCTGCCTTACGTAATCCGCCTTGTCGCCTTTAGCCTTATCGTCCACCAGCGCGGCGTAGCTCCCCGCTTTGGAAGCGAACAGCTTAAGCTCCCTCGCGCCAGGGGCATGTTTTTTCAGGTCCACTTCCTGCACGTTTATCCGCCTCTCCTTAAAAAAGCGGCGGATCTTCTGGGTATCGA
This sequence comes from Clostridia bacterium, assembly GCA_017551645.1. Taxonomy (GTDB): domain Bacteria; phylum Bacillota; class Clostridia; order Christensenellales; family Aristaeellaceae; genus RUG14130. The sequence goes on from JAFZLE010000115.1 coordinate 1,925, forward strand.
AGTCGTTTTTGTTGAAATACAGCTGTATCGCCATCTGTTTTCTCCCCGGCAAAGCTATTTTACAGGTTCAGTATACCGATGTCAATCTTTTGCACGTCCGCCCGTCTCAAGCGTTTACCAGCACTATGCTCCCCAGCGCCATGGCCATGCCGAGCAGCTGCAGGGGCGTGAGCTTTTCCTTGAACAGGGTCACGGAGTAGAGCAGGCTCAAAAGCAGCACGCCGCCGTTATCCACAGTGTAGAGGATGCCGCTGGGCATGAGCGTAAGCAGGTACAAAAGCAGGTTCGCCGCCAGAAACGCGCTCGCGCAGGCGCAGATCAAAAACAGGGCGGGTCTCATGCCCATTTTATAGCCGCGCAGGACGTCTCTGCCCCGTCCGTTTACAGCTTCCGTCCCAAAGGCGAACAGCGCGGACAGCCCGAAGAGTATTATGAGCATCTCGGAGCGTTCCCTGCCGTCCATCACGGTGGACTGCACATTCATTACGGCGCCGTACAGGCCGTTGGACAGAAACAGCAGCGCGCACCACAGGTAGTATCCCTTCTGACTGCCTTTAAGGCTCAGGTTCCGGCTGTTCATAAGCAGCATGGCCGCCAGCATGAGCCCTACGCCCGCAAGCTGCAGCGCCGTAAGGGTCTCTGAGAACAGTATCCTGGCTGCCGCAAGCGGCACCAGAATGCCCCCGAACACGCTGCATATCATCAAAAACGCGTAGCTGCCCCGCTTGCCGGAATTGATTATGGAGTGATTATACAAAAGCAGCACGCCCGCGTTCAGCACCCCGTACAGCAGCGTCAGAAGGCTGGGGCTGAAGCGCAGGCCCGCGCTCAGAAATGTGACTATCGCTATAAACAGGCCGTAGCTCACGGAAAAAACGCCCGTGGCCACGTCCCGGTTCCTGCCGTCGTAAGCGGCGGAATACAGCTTTATGAACAAAGCCTGCAGAGAATACAGCGTGACCAGCGCTGCCAGCTCCAGGTACAGCATATTACTCCTCTATCAGTCTTATTGAGGGCTGGGCGTTCAGGTCCAGATCCGATATTTCACCTTTTTTCAGCCGGTAATACGCGGCGGAGCCTATCATGACGGCGTTGTCCGTGCACAGGCCGATGGGCGGCATATACACCTTCAGCCCCACCTGTTCGCCGCGCCTGAGCGTCTCACGCCTTAACAGCCGGTTCGCGGCCACGCCTCCCGCCAGCGCCAGTTTTTTCGCGCCGGTATCCCGGGCTGCCAGAAGCGTTTTGTCCAGCAGCGCGTCCACCACGGCCTTTCTGAAAGACGCCGCCCAGTCTTTTGCGACGATCTCCCCTCCCGCCTGGCGGATGGAGTGCGCCTGGTTTATCACCGCGGTCTTAAGCCCGCTGAACGAAAAATCGTAGCGGTTCACCGTGTGCATCTTGGGAAAGGTATAGCGGTTCTCGTCGCCCTCCTCAGCCAGCTTGTCCAGCAGCGGTCCGCCCGGGTAGGGTATGTCCAGCACCCGCGCCACCTTGTCAAAGGCTTCCCCCGCCGCGTCGTCCACCGTGTGCCCAAGCAGCTCGTAAGTGCCGTATTCGCTCACGTTGACCAGGTGGCTGTGGCCGCCGCTGGCCACCAGGCACACGAAAGGCGGCTCAAGAGACGCGTCCGCCACGAAGTTCGCGCTCACGTGCCCCTCTATGTGGTTGACCTTTATAAGCGGCACGCCCAGCCCGTAGGCCAGCGCCTTGCCGAAACTGACGCCGGTTAGCAGCGCGCCTACCAAACCGGGGCCGTAAGTGACCGCCACCGCGTCGATGTCCTGCGGCCCGATATCCGCGTTTTTCAGGGCGTTGCGGTACAGGGGGCTGAGCGCCTCCACGTGCATGCGGCTGGCGATCTCCGGCACCACGCCCCCGTACAGCGCGTGGATGTCTATCTGGCTGGCGATCTCGTTGGCCAGCACCTGCCGCCCGTTTCTGACTATCGCGATCGCGGTCTCGTCACAGCTGGACTCGACCGCGAGTATTATCACGTTGTCTTTGCCGGCAAGCGCCCGGGTTTTTGCCGCCGTTTCCTCAAAGTAAGTTATCATTTTACAGCTTCTGAAGGTACGCGGTAACGAAGCCTTCCAGGTCGCCGTCCATCACGTCGTCTATATTGCCCGTCTCGTAATTGGTGCGGTGATCCTTTACCATGGTGTAGGGCTGGAACACATAGGAGCGGATCTGGCTGCCCCACTCTATCTTTTTGAGCTCGCCCTTGACTTCGCCCATAAGCTCCTGCCGCTTCTGCTCCTGCAGTTCGGCCAGCCGGGCGCGCAGCATCCTGAAACAGGTCTCCTTGTTCTGTATCTGGCTGCGCTCGTTCTGGCACTGCACCACTATGCCCGTGGGCAGGTGGGTGATGCGCACAGCGGAGTCGGTGCGGTTTACGTGCTGACCGCCTTTGCCGCTGGAACGGTAGGTATCGATGCGCAGGTCGTCGGGCTCGATGGGTATCTCGCCTTCGTCCTCTATTACGGGAGCCACGTCCAGCGACGCGAAGGAAGTATGCCGCCTGGCGTTGGCGTCAAAGGGAGAAATGCGCACAAGCCGGTGCACGCCCCTTTCGCTCTTCATGAAGCCGTAGGCGTAATCGCCGCTCACTTCCCAGGTAACGCTCTTTATGCCCGCCTCGTCTCCGTCCAGCATGTCCAGCTCCCGGACATTGAAGCCCATCCTCTCCCCGAAACGGGTGTACATACGGTAGAGCATCTGCGTCCAGTCCTGGGCTTCGGTGCCGCCCGCGCCTGCGTGCAGGGACAGTATGCAGTCGCAGGAATCGTACTTGCCGGTCAGCAGGGTGGTGAGCTTAAGGCTCTCCATCTCTTCCCTGAGCTGCTTAAGCTCCTTGGAGATATCCTCCGCCAGCTCGTCGCCTTCCTCGTCCTGGCTGAGCTCCAGCATTATCTCTGTGTCTTCCAGCCGGCTCTCCAGGCTCTTGTAGTGGTTTATGCGGTTCTCGCAGGAGCGCATGAGCTTGTTTATCCTCTGCGCCCTTTCCACGTCGTCCCAGAAGCCGTCGGAAGCCATATCCTCCTGATACTCTACCAGCTGTTCCTTTAGACCCTCTATGTTCAGGGATTTTTCGGTGTCCTTCAGCATTTCCTTCAGCTGGGTTATCTCCTGACGGAAGACCTCGGATTCGTACATTTTAAATGCTCCTTACGCGTTTTTGCCGTGGCAGTTCTTGAATTTCAGCCCGCTGCCGCAGGGACAGGGCTCGTTCCTGCCCACTTTTTTGATTACCCTTACGGGCGCCCTGTATACCTGGGAGTCCTGATTGGTAGATATGTTCTTGGCCACTTCTTTCCTCTCCGGCGGGCGGGTTATGATGGCCATGTAAAGTTTGCGCAGGGTGTCCTCCTGTATCAGGTGCACCATTTCCTCGAACATGTCGTAACCTTCGTGCTGGTATTCCACGATAGGCTGCCTCTGGGCGTACGCCCTTAAGCCGATGCCTTCACGCAGCACATCCATGGCGTCGATATGGTCCATCCAGCGGGTATCCACGCTGTTCAGCAGGAAGGTACGCTCCACTTCGCGCATGTCGAAACCCGCGTCGGAGATCATCTTTTCACGCCGTGCGTAGGTGTCCAGACTGGACTTTCTGACC
>JAFZLE010000116.1 GCA_017551645.1 Clostridia bacterium
CATGGGAAGCCCGGTGATCGCCCGCTCCTCGATCAGAGGCGCGAGCATGTCCGCCACCTGGGGCAGTTTGGGCTCGTGCACCGCTATGTCCAGCAGCAGGTCTTCTTCCCGGAACAGCTTTGACAGCTTTTCCGCATCCGAAGTATGCACTGCGGAAAACCCGCTGACCTTTGTGCGCGTTATGCCTTCCCGGGTCGCCTTGGCTATGGTATACTCTCCCGCTTCGTTCAGCGCGTCCACGAGCTCCCGGTCTATGTCCACGTATACCGTGCCAAAGCCTGCGGCTTCCCGGAATATGTCCCCCACGAAACCTCGCCCTATGCGCCCCGCGCCCCAGATAACGATCGTCCGCATACGCTTTACGCCCTTTATCTGCCGTCCTTGGCGCTCCAGATCACGCCCCGGCCGTTCCACCTGACCACTGTTTTGTAACCCAGGCGGCCGTACCAGTTTTCCAGATGAGTATAATGGATGTAGGAGATATCGTAGCCCTCGTCCTTCAGCATCTCGGTGGCTTTCTGGACCATCTTAAGGCCTATCCCCCGCTTTCGGTAAGCGGGCACAGTGCCCACGCAGCCGGGGCCCGCTACCCGGAAGCCTTCGAACTCGCACATGCTGTCCAGGTTGCAGAAGCTCACGATCCTGCCTTTGTCAAAGGCGCAGAATACCCTGCTGCCCTCTCCGAAGTACTGCACCCAGCCTTCATCGACTTCCGCCACCGCTTCGCGCAGGGGCTGCAAGGGCCCGTCATAAATCCCGAAAGCGATCTCCTCCGGGCAGTCGAGCCGTATCCGGCTTATATCGCAGTCCTTCAGCCACATCACCTGCTCGACGCACACGTCATCCGGCGGCATGCTGCGTATGCTCTCCCTTTCAAAAAAGCCGGGAGAGACCTTGTCAAACAGCTTCGCGTAATCCATATACTCTGACCTTTCAAATATAGTCTAATCCGGGAAAAACACTTTGAAAAGGCGATACTCGCCTTCCTCACACACGAAATACGCGTAAAACGCGCAGTCGAACTCCATTCCACCGCCTTCGTCCCGGTACACGCTCACGTCCACCCTGACCAGGCCGTCGGCCAGTTCCCGGGCTTCCTCGGCCTCTATCTCGCAGTCCTCCGGCAGCGGTATGTCCTGCCCGGCGGGTATGAATCCACCCTCAGCGAATATGAGCGCGTACACCTCTTCATCGTCCATATCGCTGTCCGGGCGCAGCTCACGCCAGCTCATTACCGCCTGCGCCGCCAGCCCGTTTTCCGGCGCGCCTTCAAATGAAGTGAGCAGCGTGCAGCGGGAGATGAGCCGGATTATGCCCATATACTCGTTTTCTTCCGCCTGCTCGCCCAGGCACACATTCAGCAGGCACAGTGCGATCAGCGCGCACAGCAGTGCTTTCCTCATGCCGCCTTACCTGTAAAAGCAGCTGCCGCCGATAAACTCCCTGAGCAGGGAATTGAGCGGTATCTCGTCCTCTACATCGGCGGACTCGATGTAGTTAAGGAATTTGACCAGCCGCCGCGCCTGGGCGTAATACGGCTTGTCCGGTGTCACGGCGCACAGTTCGTCGAAAATATACTTTTTGAGTATCGCCAGCTCGTACACCAGCGAGGAGTTTATCATCATGTCAGCCCGCTCCTGGAAGGGGAAAATGAACCTGTCCTCACCCCTTCGCACGCTGCCCCACATAGCCAGGGTGTCCTCCACGGGCGTGCCGCGGAAAGCGCTGTCACGGGCCAGGCGGCGGATGAGGCGCGCGTCTGTGGACCGGATGCGGTTGTGGTCGTCCAGATTCAGGTTGATGAGGGATGAAATATATATCCTGAACTTCTCGCCGTCGGGTATGCTTTGGGTGAGCCTGTCGTTCAGGCCGTGTATGCCTTCGATGAGGATCGGCTGATCCAGCCCTACCTTCACCTTATGGGTCTTGTCCGAACGCTTCTGGGTGACAAAATCGAAAGTGGGCATATCCACTTCCTCGCCCTCCAGTATCTGCCTTAACTGTTTGTTGATGAGCGGCACGTCCAGCGCCTCCAGGCACTCCAGGTCCGGCTTGCCCTCCTCGTCCAGGGGCACCCGGTCGCGGTCAAGATAATAATCGTCCAGGGAGAGCTTTACGGGCTTCACGCCGTGCACGCGCAGCGCTATGGCAAGGCGGTTGCAGAATGTGGTCTTGCCGGAAGAGGACGGCCCCGCTATCAGCACCAGCCGGGCGTTTTTGCCGATGATGCTTTCTGCGATGCGGTTGATCTTCATGTCCACCAGCGCCTCGTTGACCCGTATGAACTCCCGTATCTCCCCGCTGCGGGTCAGACGGTTAAGGTCTGAAGCGTTCTCCACACCCAGTATCTTTATCCAGCTGTTGCTTTCGGTGTAGGTCTCCAGCAGTTTCCGGGTGTCACTGAGCGGCGCGGGCCGATCGGGCCGGTCCGCAGAGGGCAGTCTCAGCACGAAGCCCTTTGGCACGGGGCTCAGGGCGAACACGTTCACCTTGGATGTATCCGTGACCATCACGCCGTAAAAATAGTTCTTTATGCCGTCGCACTCGTACAGGCGGAAGGTGGGCTTCTGCCGCCAGGAG
>JAFZLE010000117.1 GCA_017551645.1 Clostridia bacterium
ACGTACAGCGTTTTAAACAGCGGCGCAGCTCTCAGTATGATGTCTACGTGCCCGTTTGTGGGGGGAGAAAAGCTGCCGGCGAACAGTCCGTTCAAAGCGTTTCCTCCTTCCTGAGCAGTTCGATGACCGTATCGGAATAGTTCCGGGACTTGACTGTTTCCAGACCTTGTGGATAAGTCAGTGAAGCGTCTTTGCGTTTTTCAACTATTACCAGCGCGCCTTCAGCCAGCATGGAATGCTCAAGCAGGAAACACAGGCTGTCAGCGTACGCGCTTTCGTCGGCGTAAGGCGGGTCAAGGAATACCAGGTCGAAGCTTTCATTTGTAAGCTGTTTCAGCGCGACACGGTAATCGGCTTTGATCAGCGTGACGGTAACGTTCTCGCCCATTACAGCGCGGATGTTTGTCTCTATCGCCTTTTGAGCAGGGCGTGAAATGTCGCATATAAATGCTCTGGAAGCCCCGCGGCTCATGGCCTCCAGCGCGAGCGCGCCCGTGCCACCAAACAGGTCCAGCACGCAGGCGTCCGGGACGAAAGCCTGGATCATGCTGAACAGCGCTTCCCGGGTCTTATCCTGAGTGGGTCTAGTCTGCAGCCCTTCCGGCGCGACCAGCCTGCGGCCTTTGGCTTCTCCCGCGATGATCCTCATGTATTATACCAGCAAATGCGGATAAAATCAACTATATTTCGGGCTTGGCGGGCTTGAACCCACGGTTCTGCTTTTTCATGCGGCGCTGCTTTTTGCGGGAACCGGACATCATCGCGTCCAGCGTGCGCTTTCTGAGCCGCGGCCCCTGCAGGTAGCCGAAGAGCATGGCGAGGGGAGGAAGGACGCTGAAGGGAATATACAGTATCCGCATCAGGGTCAGGCTGCTGGTGTCGGATGCAAACGCGTAAGTGCCGACTTTGCCGGTGGCAGCGATTATGCCGTTTATATCCAGCCCGTCATAGCCTATTCCGCCCAAGACTGCCTTGCCAGCTTCCATGGCGCCGCTGATATCCAGTTTGACCAGAGAATTCAGCAGAACTGTCAGAAACGCCTGGGGAAGGAAGACTACCCTTGTGATGGTCCCAAGCGTGTTCTCATTTGCGGAGGAAGGCGCCAGAATAAGATTGACGACTGCAAGCGCGACCAGAGGCAGGCTGAGTATGAGGAACGCGCAAATGCCTTTTTTGGGGTCATAGGTGCTTTTGAGCAGCCTGGCGTCTGGCTGTTTGCCTTCCTGCCTGAGGCGGGAGACCATGTCGGAAATGCCGACCTGATGCTCGCCGGCGGAAGCACCCTCGGCGTACATTAGCACAACGAACGCGATGTACAAAAGCCCGCTCAGAATGACTCCCAAAACCGTGGAGCCGGCGAAAGCGGTGATGGCGCTGACTATGGCCATCACGACATAAAGCCCCAAACCTTTAACTACAAGTTCCCACATGATTTATATAACCTCATTCGTTTATCCAGGATTTTTCCACGCGCCCGGAAAAGCCAAGCATTATCTCGTATGGGATAGTTCCGGCTAAACGCGCGAGTTCGTCCGGCGTGATGCGTTCGTGCTGATCCGTGCCCAGCAGAACGACCTCGGACGTGTAATCCGCGTCCGGTATATCCGTGACGTCGCACATCATCATGTCCATGCAGATGTTGCCGACCACCGGCGCGGATCTTCCGTTTACGAGCACCCTGCTTTTGCCGCTCAATACACGTGGATAGCCGTCGCCGTAACCGCAGGGGATGGTCATTATACGGGACGTTTTGGAAGCGGTGAATGTACGGTTGTAACCCACGCTTTCTTCGGCTGAGATCGTATGGAAGCCAACCGGATGAGTTAAAAGCTTCTGCGCCGGAAATACAACGCTTTCAAGCGCTTCCACGCCAGTGCCGTACAGGGCGATGCCTGCGCGCACCATACCGAACTGGTTTTCTTTTGACAGCAGGGTATCGGACGCGGCAGCGTGGCACAAAGGATCGCATCCTGCGGACTTGACCTGTTTTATGGCGGATATGAACATTTCACGCTGCAGGCGGGTGAATGCGGCGTTTTCCCCATCCGCAAAGTGCGTGAAAAGCTCACGGAGGCTGAGACTGTTCCCGCAATTGTTTTTAATAAAATTCAGGGCTTCGTCCAGCGCGTCAGCGCCGCGAAAACCCAATCGGGTCATGCCGGTGTCGATCTTTATCGCGATGAGCGCGGCGGAACCGAGCGAGCGCGCGGCTTCGTCAAGCAGTTTAAGGTCTTTGACGGAAGCTGCTGTAAGAGTGAGTTTTTGCTCTATCCCGACTTTCGCGTCGTTTAGGTCGCCGCATGCTCCCAATACCTGTATAGGCAAGGCGATACCCGCGTCCCGCAGCTGGCTTCCTTCCTGTACGGTGGCAACGGCGAAACAGTCCGCTATGCCGCTGAGACTTTTCGCAACACGCACGGCGCCGTGCCCGTAAGCGTCGGCTTTGACTACAGCGAGCATTTTGACGTTTTCGGGCACCCTGCGGCGGATCTCCAGCGCGTTCAGGCGTATTTGTCCTATGTCGGTTATGAGACTCAGCCTGTTCACAGGGAGTGGACCTCCCCGGGAGAGACGACCTGGATGTAGTTTTCCCTGAGCGCGATCTCCGCAAGACGATTGTCGCTCAGTTTAAACACTATCAGCGCGTCAAAGCCGGAGTTGCGCAGGAAAGAATACAGATACTCCACGGAAATGTCTTCTTTTTCGATTATGGACAGCACGTCGGCAAGACCGCTGGGACGGTCCGGGACCCTTACAGCCAGCACATCCACCAGCCTTACCGTATATCCGGAACTTTTGAGCAGTTCGAAAGCGTCCTTAGGCCTGTCTATTATCATGCGGCATACGCCGAAGTTGTCGGTCTCGGCGATCGCAAGCGCATAGATATTGTAACCCGCCCCCCCGAGCAGAGAGGTAAGCTCGGCTATGCTGCCTTTGCGATTCTCCACGAATACGGAAACCTGAGTTATTTCCATACGTATGCCTCGAACATAATAGTATCTTTTATTATAACATAATACTGCTTTTAAGGCAAGCTTGCACGGGCAAAAAACGCTTATACAAGCGTTAATATTTGCAAACGGATTGACTAAAACCGTAAAAAAATCTATAATATACAAGACAAATGAACAGTCGGTGTATCTGCGCCACGGGCGCGGCATTCCTCAGGGATAGGGAATGCCATAGGAAGCGGATGAGATCTCCGAGCTGTCCCAGCAACCGTGAAGCTGACGAACGCGCAAGGCAAATGCCATAATGTCACTGCTCAGGCGGGAAGACGCGCAATTAGGATGAAGCCAAGCCGGGAGACTTGTTTACACCGTGAAGAGTTGATCCCCTGGGTCTGGGATACACTGCCCGGTATGGTTCTATGCCTGCCGCGCTGGTTTTCCTCGGGAAGAATCGTTCTTCCGCTGACTCATTTGATCTTTATTATCAGGAGGAAATCAAAATGTCCCGTAAAATGATCGCCCTGTGCCTGGCGCTTATATTGATGCTGGGTCTTATGAGCAGCTTCGCCGAAGGCGAAGGCGTTACCGTTACCGATATGTACGGCCGCGAGGTCACTTTGACCGAACCAGCCACGAGGATCGTGGCGCTCACCGCGTCTGACTGTGAGATACTCTGCGCGCTAGGCTGTGAGGATGCTCTGGTCGGCAGGGGCGAGTACTGCGACTATCCGCCTTCCGTGCTGGATAAGCCTTCCGTGCAGTCCGGTTACGAGACCAATATCGAGCAGATACTGGCCCTGGAACCGCAGCTGGTGCTTATGAGCGACATGGCCCAGTCTATTGACCAGGTGAACCAGCTTGAGGCCAACGGCGTAAAGGTGGCTGTAAGCAACGCCCAGACCATAGACGAAGTGTACGTATCCATTGCCATGATCGGCAAGCTTATGGGCAAAGACGCCGAAGCCGAAGAGCTTATCGGCGGCATGAAAGCGGCCTTTGAGGAGATCGCCGCCAACAGCGAAAACAGCGGAAAGACCGTGTATTTTGAAGTTTCACCCCTGCAGTGGGGCCTGTGGACCGCGGGCAAGGGAACATTCATGGACGAGCTTGCGACCATGTGCGGGCTGACCAATGCGTTCGCCGATCTGGACGGCTGGGCTTCCATATCTGAGGAGCAGGTCATAGCGAGAGATCCCGACTATATAGTGACTATCATGATGTACTACGGCGAAGGCCCGACTCCCGTGGAGGAGATCCTTTCCCGCGAAGGCTGGCAGGATATCAAGGCAGTTAAGAATAATGCGATATTCAACGCGGATAACAACACTGTCTCTCGTCCCGGCCCACGCCTTAAGGACGCAGCCGAGGAACTGTTCGCGTTTATAAACTCCGAAGCGGAGGCGCTGGAGCCTGCCGCATAACGCAATAAATTGCAGCGGGGGAGCGACAGGCTCTCCCGCTTTGTAAACGATAAGGGCATGAAAAAACACAGGGAAGGACTTCCGATAAAGGCTTACGTGCTGTTTATCATCGCGCTGCTGCTCACTATGCTGCTGTGCGTGTGCGCAGGCAGCGTCCCTATAGCCCTCAAAAACACGCTGACGGCGATAGGGTACAGTGTGATAGGCAGGGAAGTACCCGCCGGCATATCGAAAAACATCATACTTAATGTGCGGCTTCCCAGGGTCATAAACGTGTCGCTGGTAGGCGCGTCGCTGGCGTTATGCGGCGCCGCGATGCAGGGGCTGATACGCAACCCCCTGGCGGATGGTTCCACGCTGGGAGTATCTTCCGGCGCGGCTCTGGGCGCCGTTATCGCACTGGCGTTCGGTTTTTATATTCCCGGGACCACTTACGGCGGAGTGATGCTGCTGGCGATGGTATGCGCGTTCATATCTTTGATACTAATACTTTCGCTGGCATACGCGCTGGACCATTCTCTGTCCACAAACAGCATCATACTCATAGGCGTCATCTTTTCGATGTTCGCTTCAAGCATTATAAATCTGATCATCTCCTTTACCAGCGACCATGTGAAGTCCATAGCGTTCTGGATGATGGGATCGTTAAGCGGCACCAATTACTCCCACGCCAGAGTGCTTGCAACAGCCCTAGCGCTGTGCGGGGGGATAATACTGTTCCACGCCAATGAGCTTAACGCCTTCGCGGTGGGGGAAGACAACGCCAGGCACATAGGCGTAAACGTGAAGCGCGTGAAACTTGTGATACTAATAGCTGTGTCCGTGCTGATAGGTGTGTGCGTATCCGTGTCCGGATCTATCGGTTTTGTGGGACTGGTCATGCCGCATATGTCGCGCATGATAACCGGTCCCAACCATAAGCGCCTGCTGCCTGCCTCTATGTTCTCGGGAGCAATTTTCCTGCTGTTTGCGGACCTGATAGCCAGGACGCTGCTCAGCCCCATAGAACTGCAGATAGGCATAGTCACCTCGCTGGTCGGCGCGGTGGCGTTCATAATCATTTTCTACCGCAGCCGGAGGAAGGCATAGACAGCCATGCTTGAGATAAATGATCTAAGCGTAAAATACTCGTCTTTGCTGGCGCTTGACCGGGTCTCGTTCAGTCTGGCTCCGGGGCAGTGGCTGATGCTGGCGGGGCCAAACGGCGCGGGGAAATCCACGGTGGTGGAAGCTATAGCCCAGGGCGTGAAGTATACGGGCAGCATCCGTTACATGGGAAAAGACATAAGCCGCATGAGCGACCGTGAAAGGGCCAGGGCGATAGGCGTGCTGTCCCAGAAAAACCATGTGAATTACGCCTATACCGTGGAAGAAGTGGTCGGCTTGGGCAGATATGCCCACGGCAGGAATTTCCTGTCGAAAACCGACAAGAACGACCGTGACCTGATAGAAAAAGCGCTGGACATCACGGGGCTTGAAGCATTCAGGCACACCAGCGTGCTGCAGCTTTCCGGAGGTGAACTCCAAAGGGTGTTCCTTGCTCAGGTATTCGCCCAGGACCCCAGTATACTTATACTTGATGAGCCTGCGAATCACCTGGACCTTATCTATCAGAAACACGTATTCTCACTTATAGGCGAGTGGCTTAAGGGCGAAAACCGGGGAGTGATAAGCGTGGTGCACGACCTGTCACTGGCCAAAAAGTACGGCACCTGCGCCGTGCTGCTGGATAAAGGCAGGGTCGCCGCGAAAGGCGGCACTGATCTCTGCCTTTCCAGGGAGAAACTGATGGAAGTATACTCGATGGATGTATACGAG
>JAFZLE010000118.1 GCA_017551645.1 Clostridia bacterium
ATTTGCATAGTCATAAACTACGCGGACGGGCAGGGTGCCGCCTCGACGGGGCAGACTATGACCGCCCTTAAACTGGTAAAGGAGCGCCTGGCGCCCGCGCTGTCGCTTAGTTTTACCGACACGGCGGGAGTGTACGCGGCTTACGGCGTGTACGTGCAGAACCGGTCGGTGCTTTCCGCCGCGCCCTCCGTTACGCCCGACACGGGGGCGGACCCGGACAACGCTGCGGCATTCATGACCCTGACCCTGGGCTCCCAAACGTATTCCGAGGGCGGCGGCGCGTTCGACATAGGCGCGCCCGCTTTTTCGGGCAGCCTGGGCTGGACGCTCACGGTCACGGACAGCTACGGCGTGACGGGCACCCTTACGGGCACACTCATGGTCACGCCCTGGAGCCCGCCCTGCCTGACGGACATAGAGCCGGAAAGGTACTCGTCCGGGGTGGACACGGGCGGAAACCCCGTGTACCTGCCGGACGACGGTGGCACGGACATAAGGGTGTCGCTGTCGGGCAGCGTGTCCCCGGTGAACGGCCTGAACGCCTGGACGCTGACGATGTCCGCCACGGACGGAAACAGCACCTTTACCCGCACGCTCATGACGGGCGCGGACGGGCAGAGCATAACCCTGAACGAAGACAGGAGCGTGTTTGACGCGCTTTTGTCCGCGTCACACGACTGGTCGGTGACGCTCACGCTCACGGACGCTTTCGCTTCGGCGGTGTACGACGGCATAGTCATCCCCCGGGCGGGCGCCATACTCAACATTGAAAAGACGGGCGTGGCGGTGGGCATGCGCAGCACGGGCACGCAGGCGGAGCCACTGTTCCAGGTGGCGTATCCCGCCCAGCTCGCCCGCGTGGAGCGGCTGGACGGCAGGGAATACGACACGGGCTGGGTGGACCTGACTTACCTGGCGGCGACGGGTGCGTTCACTCCCACGGCAAACTGCTTTATGGCCAGGCGTATAGACTGCTTCGTGCACCTGCGGGTGGCGGGCTCCATCAAAAACAGCCTGGCGTCCAACACCTGGCTCACCGTGTCCGAGCCCCTGCCCGGGCAGTTCCGCCCGGAAAGGAACGTGGAGTGCGTGCTGCCCGCGTCCACCCCCGACCCCGGCTGGCTCAGGGTGAACGCCGACGGGAGGCTGCAGATATACCGCCGCGGCAGCCAGGCGAACGCGGGCTGGTGGGTGAGCGGCGGCACCGTGTACAGCGTGGAAAGGCCCTCCCCCGGGGCGTAAAAAACCGCCCCCGGCGGGAGCCGGGGACGGAAGGGCGCTTATAAGACAGGGCGTTTACATGAAGAACGCGATGTCACTGATGTGGCGGGTGATGGTGGTCGCCATCAGGGTCATTATGGTGGCGTTAGTGATCGCGCCGATCCAGATGTTGCCGGTCTTCTTGTAGAAGAAGCGGTTGGAGATGCCGATAAGGATCATGGGCGCGAAGATGTTCCACGCGAAGATGGAAGGATCGCCGCTGGTGTACAGCACGTTGCCCGTCTTGAACAGGTGATAGTAGTTCACGATCGTCAGGATGAGTATGGGCAGCAGGTTAGCCAGCGTCACGAACAGGGTGGTCACCCACTCGGGCACGTCGCGGAAGCGGGCGCGGTTGTTGAGCATGGCGTTGGGGATAAGGAACAGAAGCCAGAAGGGGAGGTACTTGGTGAGCACCTCGGGCAGCCAGATGAGCCTGGGCACACCCACCGCGTACACGGAGATGCCGAAGTTCACGTCAAACACGTGGAAGGCGACTATCTGGGGAATGTACACCAGGAATACCAGCAGGGCGCAGAAGCCCACCGTCTTCATGAACTCGCCGAAACCGCCTATCCTGCCGGTGGCGAAGGCGCTTTGCACCGCGATGCCGTCCTTGCAGTAGCACAGCTTCTTTACGAACCAGTTCACGAATATCAGCGCGAAGGCCACCAGGCCGCTGGCCATGGTGTACCAGGCAAGGCCGCTCACCACGGGCGTGATGATGTTCTCGCTTATGAGCGCGTCGCCCCTGTTGAAGCAGGGGAAGTACATCACGTACGCCAGTATGCACAGGGGCACGAAGGTGACGACCAGGGGAATGATCTCCTTAAAGCTCTTGAGCCTGGGCAGCTGCTCGCCCTCGGGCGCCTTGTGCAGCAGGGAGGCGAAGGCCTTGGTCTTCAGCAGCGCCGCGCCGAACGCGAATATGGACGCGAAGAAGCCCAGCAGGCCCAGCGTCTGGAAGAAGGCGCCCCAGCCCCACACCATGCTGGAGGAGGCGATGTACTCGGCGCCGGCGGGCACGCCGAAAGCGGCGTAGAAGAAGTCCACGGTTATGGAGCCCACCTCGTTGGAGATGACGGCGCTGGGATGGGTCACCTTGGGCAGGTAGAGTATCACGGCGGTGTCGGTGCTCAACTTTTCGCCGCCCGCGGGAGTCTCTATCTTGCCCTCGGCGTTGTAGTACTCGCCCAGGGGGGCGGGGGCGCCGGGCTCGAGCTGTCCGGGCGCGAAGCCGTTGAAGATGATGGTCTTAAGGTCAAAGCCGAAGCTGCCCATTTCCTCGTACTCGCCCATGGGCACGCCCAGCAGCAGGCCGCTCTTGTCCGGCAGCTGCATGGACAGCAGGAAGGCGGACAGGGCGCCGGCGGAGCAGCAGTAGGCGGAGATGTGCTTCTTGGAGCCTTCGGTGTTCATCATCTGTATGGCGTAGCCGATGGCCAGGTCGCCCGCGCTGTGGCCCACGGCGCCCACCTGTGTCTCGTCCACGCAGCCCAGGCTCATGGCGTACTCTATGGTGGCGGCCACGCACTCGGTGTTGCCCTTGCCACAGCCGGTCTCGTCCTGCAGGGACACGTCGCTGCGGCCGTGGCCCGCCAGGTCAACGGCTACCACGACGAAGCCGCGGCGGCTCAGCTCCACAAAGTTCATCAGCTGCATTTCCTTGGAGTTGTTCCAGCCGTGGGCGCACACCACGCAGGGCGCGGGGGTCTCAGGGGTGGCGTTCTTGGGTGTATATACCGACAGGCTGATCTGGCCGTCGCTGCCCTTGGACAGGGTGTCGCCCAGGTCCTTGCCGTACTTGGCGTTGTTTTCGTTGATCATTTTGACCAGGTCGTTCATGGAGCAGGTGATCACTTCCTGCTTCACGCTCAGGCCGCTGGTCTGCACCATGTAGCTGCCCAGCATGCTCACCAGCTCTATGGCGATGACCACGATAACGGCTATCCACGCTTTTTTCTTCATGGGGATACCTCTTTCCTTCACAGATTTCAGTTAGGATCCGAACGCTTGGGACCGACCGGTGCCGCAGCCGGAAAATACGGCGGGCGCACCCCCTTTTATCGATTTTTTTACAAAACAATAGTGTACTCCGCCCGGGAGAGCCTGTCAATAAGCGCGGGCCCAAAACGCGCGCCCGGGCGGGAAAAAGCAAAAGATGGATACCATGTTGCGCGATTTTTGGGCCGCCGTTTGGGCGGCAAAGGAGGCGGAAATGGAGACTGTATTTAAGGGCAGCAGGGGCGAAACGGTAAAACTGCTGCAAAACGCGCTTAACGGCGCGGGCTTTGACTGCGGCAGGGCGGACGGCGTGTTCGGCCCCCTCACCTGCCGGGCGCTTATGGAGTACCAGGGATCCCGGGGGCTGGAGGCGGACGGAATAGCGGGCCCGCTCACCTGGGCGAAACTGGGGGAAGAGGATAAAAACGTGTCAGATGCGCTGAGCCGCGCCCCCAAACGTCCCCCGGATTTCAAGCAGTACGACCCCCGCTGGGCGGAAAAGATGTACTCGAGCTGCGGGGACAAAAACCAGACCATGAAGTCTTCCGGCTGCGGGCCCACCGCCATGGCGGACGTGGCCGCCGCGCTCGTCGACCCCTCGGTCACACCGCCGATAATGGCGGACAAAGCGCTTGCCTGGGGCGACCGGAGCCGGTCAAACGGCACCGCCTGGTCGTTTTTCAGGCATGTCTCGCAGGAATATCTCTTTGGCAGGTACCTTAAAACGGGCAGCAAAAACGAGCTGTTCAAATGCCTTGACGCGGGCGGGCTCGCCGTGGCGAGCATGGGAAAGGGCTACTGGACGAAGGGCGGCCACTACATCTGCGTGTGGAAACATGACAAGGAGTACGTTTACGCCAACGACCCCGCCTCGTCCAAACGCGAAAAACAGAAAACAGACGACTTTATGAAGGAACGCAAGGCGTTCTTCTGCTTCTGGAGGTAGAAAATGAGGGACTTTTCAATTGATATCGTGTGGGCGAAGGTGCAGATAGCCGTGACCGCCGCGGGCGGGTGGCTGGGCGCCTGCCTGGGGGGCGCGGACGGGCTGCTGACGGCGCTTGTCATACTTATCGCGCTGGATTACGTCACGGGCGTCATGCGCGCGGCGGCGGAAAGGAAGCTGTCCAGCGCGGCGGGCTTCAAGGGCATCTGCCGCAAGGTGACGATACTGTTTCTGGTGGGCGTGGCGCACGCGCTGGACACGCGCGTGATGGGCGCGGGAAGCGCGCTCAGGAGCGCGGTGATCTGCTTTTACCTTTCAAACGAGGGGCTGAGCCTGCTGGAAAACGCCGCGCGCCTGGGGCTGCCCGTGCCGGACAGGCTCAAAAACGCCCTGAGCCAGCTGCACGGGCGGGAAAATAATAATGACAAGGGCGACGGTAAATGACCGCCGCCCTGCTCTCTTTTTTTTGTATATAGCTATAGTATTACACGAAGCCTGCTCAGAACTGAGCGTTGGGGTCGTATTTAAGCGATTCTTCAAACTGGGGAAGGAAGGACAGGTAAGTGGTATCGCCGGTATTTACGGTTTCCGTGTATGTGACCATGTACCAGCACTGAGTTCCCTTGATGATATACACGTAATTGTACCGATAAGTCGGAGGAAGCTTGGTATCCTCCTGCGTGACGGTCTCTGTGTACGTGCATTTCGTGAATGCCTGGCCGTTCAGGGTGATCGTTTCCTTAACGGCGTCCTGATCATTCAGGTATCTGGAAACGAGGTATTCTTCACATGCATATGCGTTCAGATCCCTTATCGGCGATGATGCAAACCTGTACTTTACCCACTCGCTCGGCGCGAGATTTGAAATCGATTCGGATTTGAAGCCCGTTCCGGTCACTTTGAAGCTGAGCTGGTGGAACGTCACGTCCGTGGTCGGATGCGGCGTAGCGGTGGCTTTCGGCTCGGTCGGCGCCTTATCTCCGCACGAAGACAGAGCGACGCACATTATCACGGCCAATAAAACAAGCAATACGCGTTTCATTCTTGCACCTCAATTATTATATAAAATACTAAATACACAGACGGGGCAAACTTATGCCTATTGTTTATTCTGCCGTTTTTCGGCGGCCTTCCGTATCGCGCCGGCGGCTTTGTCCGCCGCTTTGTCCGCGGCCTTATACAAGACCTTCTCCAGCATGCGTATCAGTATGAAGCCGACCACGCTCACGCCCACAGCCGCCAGAATGGCGAGCACGGTGTTTTCGGAAGAAGCGTACACCAACAGGCCTACCAGAACGCCGATCACTACGGAACTGTAAGAGTAAGTTTTTCTCATGGTCTTATTCCTCCGGGCAAGTATTCGGCATGTCGCCATTGTTCGGATGTTAACACCAAATCGGCTGATTGTCAACAGAAAAGTATGTTAGTGTTCAGAAAACATCGGATTTTGACCGGAGTGACGAGAGGCTGAGCCAGCTGCACGGAAGGGACGGGGGCGGGCAGGCTTGACGTTTATCCCCAAAGATGGTATATTCACGGGGGACGGAGGGTCAGCCGGTATCACCTGCCCAAAGGAGGCGCAATATGAAAAAGGCGCTGCTGTGCTGCGCCCTGCTGATAACGGCGCTCGCCCTGGCGGGCTGCGGCATATTCGGCGGGGATTACGCTTACCGCAGGCTTCCGGACGGTACAGCGGAGATAACCAAATACCGCGGGAAAGCCGAGACGCTGGAAGTCCCCGGCGAACTGGGCGGGAAGACCGTAACGGGCATAGGATCTTACGCGTTTTCGGACTGCGTGCGCCTTAGGTCGGTGACGCTCCCGGACAGCGTGACGGGCATAGGGGACAGCGCGTTTTTATTCTGCCGGGAACTGACTTCGGTAACCTTCCCGGAGGGCTTAAAGCAAATAGGCGAAGGCGCGTTTTCCAACTGCCAGAGCCTGACCTCCGTAACGCTCCATTACGGCGTGACCGACATAGGCGAAGGCGCGTTTTACCGCTGCACCGCGCTGACACAGGTCACGCTCCCTGAAAGCGTGGCGCGTATAGGCAAAAACGCGTTCAGTTTTCCGCAGGTGGGCGGCGGCTCGTTTACCGCGCCCATCGAGGGGCTTGTTGTCACCGTGGGGCAGGACTCCTACGCGGAAGAGTACTGCAGGACGAACGGGATCCCGTTCCGGTACGGCGCGGGGGACTGAAACAGACACAGCCCGAACAGGCCATAGCCGGGCTTGACGTTTTATTCAATAAATGGTATATTCACGGGGACAGGGGGCGGATCCGGCCGCCCGGTATACCAAACGACGCAGGAGGTCCGTAAATATGAAAACGAGAAAACTGATCGCCATGCTTTTGTGTCTGGCCGCGCTGCTGGGCGCGCTGGCGGCGGCGGAAGAGGCGGAAGCCTTCGTTCCGCAGCC
>JAFZLE010000011.1 GCA_017551645.1 Clostridia bacterium
CAGTATGTCCTTGCTAATCTTCACGCCCTTGGCTGTGCTTTTGAACCTGAGCACCAGCTCGCCCTCGGCCACCTTGTACACCGCGGAGAAGGGCCTCTCCATCCTGAACGACAGCCCCGGGCAGCGCCTTAGCGCTTCCTTCCGGTACGGTTTGAAATCCGCTCCGGCCTTCTCCGCCAGCCACCGCACGTACAGTTCCTCAAGTATGCGTGTTTGTTCTTTCTATATCTGTGCCCAGGCCTGCTCGCCGGGAGTGTCTTTGAAATCGTCCCGGTGTCTTCTGTCGTTGAATACCGCCCACTCCTCGATCGGCAGCGGGCTGTTCATGAATTGCAGCACACTTTCTGCGTTCCCACAATCCGGGCACACGAAAATTCCATCGGCGTGTCTGCTTAGGGCGTTAGCGTAAAGCTTGGGCAGCATGGTATCCCTGCCGCATCTGGGGCAGGGCATGTGCTCGCCCGATTTCTGCCTGGCTCGTAAATCAGCCAGGGCTTGTTTCAGATCATCATTTATGGGTTTTGGTTCGTTGTTCATGTTTATACCTCCAAAAATATCGTTTGCTATATACATCACTCGTTTGGGCATATAATTCAAGTCAGTTATCAGAGAATTATCACATGGGAAATTGAAATAACGGTTCATTTTCAGCACCCATATTTCAAAAAGCAGCGACCTATTGAAATAAGGACAGCTTTGAAATATAGATCGATATTATCCGCGCAAAAGCCGGAGATGCTTTGTGTGTACATCTCCGGCCACGTCTCATCCTGTGGTCATGTCACCGCGTATTCCGGGTCTGTCCATATGTTCCCGTCCATGTGCTTCAGCGCGTACGCGAACTGCTTCTGAATATCGGCGGGCAGTTTCACCTGCTTATCCCTGAGCTTCGAGGCCGCCTTGTATGAATACACTTCTTCGAGTATGTGGTACCTGGTCATATATACATACTTTACTTCACTGCTTTCATACAGCCTGTACGCCACATAATACCTGTCCACCCAGATCGTGCCGTTTCCGTTCTTTCGCACTATTGGCGGGGAATACTTGCCGCGCATGGCCTGCAGCATTTCCATATGGCTTGGACAGCTCAGATGGTGCTTTCCGGCAATGTCCCTGGCGATAAAGAATATCTCACGGACATTGAGCGCCGCTCTGCCACCTGAGTTCAACCGTTACCACCCTCGCTGTGATCCAGTATTTCCTGTAGCTTCATAAGCGCTTTCTTATGCAGGCGGAACAGGTTCGTTTTGCCCGTATACATGATCGCGCTGATCTCGTTCCACGACTTCATATTCAGGTATCTGAGCTCGAGCACGGTCTGCAGTTTACAATCATCTATCCTGCCGATCGCGTCCAGTATCTCCTGTTTTATCGAGACCAGTTTCTCGATCGACTCGCTGACCTGTTTTTCCATATCGGCGATCCTTGCCACAAGATCAGCCATGCGGTCAGTGTGCCGTGAGTGGGATACTCCCTCACGGCCGTACACGGCAGTCGTGTTTTGTGTGAGCGCCCTTAAATGCTTTAGCTGTTCCGTCTTACTGTCGATCCGTGCCTCCAGCATATAAGCGCGGCTCAGGAATTCCCTCGCGTTCATTAAACATCCTCCTCCCGTTTGGTCCAGGGCATCCTGCCCGAATAGTATTTCATGGATATGAGCATCTGCTCCCGATAAGGCTTGCGCCTGATCAGCTCAAAGGCTTTCTCACGGTCTTCCTGATGCCGGGCAACGCTCTTGTAAAAGCGGCACTTATCGAAACCGGGACACATATCCGTGAGTGCCATGCAGTCGGGATATCCGTCGCCGTGGCGATCGGGGGATATGTAAGCGAAACAGGTCTCCGGGGGATCAGCCTTTTTCGAATACACATCGCCGGATAGGATACAGGTCTTGTCAGCCTCCCATTTCTCCTCTGCTTTCTCATGCTTCCTTTTCACCTTCTCCTCATGTATGACCGTGGACAGCGCTTCCCCCGCGGTGGGATCGAAATAGCCCTCGCCGTTTTTCCATATCACTTAACACCACCTGCCATATCCTTGCTTTTGTTTTCGATGTACACTATGAGCGCGAGACCCAGCTTCTTTGCCAATGGATGGTTGTCCCATTTCTTCCCAACCATATCCACCAGATCCTGGCCCGCCCTAAACCAGAACTCCTCGCAGCCGTCCGTGTTTATGGGCGGGGGATCGCCATGATCCCTGAGAAAGAAATATATGTCCTTCATTATCTCGTTTTCCTCATTCGTCAACTAAGCTCACCACCTTTATGCCTATGCCCGGCTTACGCCTTGCCCAGCGTTTGGAGATCATCTCCACGCACACCTGCGAATCGTCCTTCCAGAAGCCGGTACGTGTCATGCAGTCCTTGAGCAGTTTCTGCAGGTTATCCGTATCGGGGCGTGTGACGCGCCATTCCCCGTCCTTATGCGAACCGGTGAAAAAGAACCAGTCCACAGTCAGCGCCACAGGACCTTCCATCGGCTGCCCGGGCATGTAGCGCATGAGCATGCTCTCAAATACGGCCTGGGCCTGCTTGAGCCGGGCGGTGTTGTAAAACATGGGCCTGCCTCGGTTGACCCTTACCTTATGTTCCTGCGCCGTTACCGTCGGCGGATTCATGTCAAGATAAAACTCCATATCAAATCTCCTTTCGTTTCGGTGGCGGCGGAGGTCTTTTTTGTTTTAAGAAGCGGACTGGGAAGTCATTCGACATCCCGTAAGGGGGAGGGGGATTTATTCCCTCCCCCTACTGGAGGGATGTTAATCCATCCATGTATATGGATACATATACAGTCCGCCGCCGCCATCAATAACGCGGTTTATTGAGCCCGCCGCACCATTCCGTCTTCCAGCACGAACTCGCCGGCCATCTTCTTCACGCGTTCGCGCACGGTCCGCTCAGTC
>JAFZLE010000119.1 GCA_017551645.1 Clostridia bacterium
CAACGTGGCGCTGGCGGATCAAATGGTCACCGGCTGCGAAAGCTGGGTATCTCTACGGGCAACTCCTTCCACCAGCGCGAGCAGGCTGGCGAAGGTGCCGCTGGGCGCCAAAGTCACCGACTGCGTAAAGAACGGTTCCTTCGTAAAGTGCACGTACAAAGGCCAGACCGGCTACATACTCGCGAAATACCTGACGAAGTATTAAATACAGCCGACAAATCAAAAAAAGTATAAAAACAAAAGATCCGGCGCTCTTGCGGGCGTCGGATCTTTTTCGTGCCGCTAAAGTTACACGCTGGCTTTATATATTGCCAGCATGTCTTCTTCCCTGAGCAGCTTGGCAGAGCCTTTCGCACCGTCCACTCCCACGGCGCACTTATGGGCCATGGTCTTAAGGTCTTCTTCCGAAGCTTTTACGCCCAGCTCTCTCAGATTCGTAGGCATATTGATCCTGCGGAAGAAGGCTTCCATGCCCTCTATGCCCTTAAGGGCTATCTCTTCGTCGGTGCCAGCTGGCTCTACACCCACCACGTTGAGCGCGAAGCGTTTGAACCGGGGCAGGCAGTCCTTATACACATACCTGGCCCAGCTCCCCCATACCGCGGTGAGTCCCGCGCCGTGAGCTACGTCGTACAGGCCGCCCAGCTCATGCTCCAGCTTGTGTGTCATCCAGTCGCCGCCGTCGCTGCCGCAGCCTGTGAGCCCGTTGTGGGACAGGCTGCCCGCCCACATGACCTCTGCCCGGGCGTCATAGTTCTTGGGGTCTTTCACCAGTATCTCGGCGTTCGCCATCACGGTGCGCAGCAGCCCTTCCGCCAGCGCGTCCGTGATCTCCATGTTGCCGCCGCTCGTGAAATAGCGCTCCATGGTGTGCATCAGTATATCCGCGCAGCCGCAGGCGGTCTGATAGTCCGGCAGTGTCATCGTCAGTTCGGGGTCCATTATGGCGAATCTCGCCCTGCCGTGATCGCTGCTGTAACCTCGTTTGACCAGCCCTTCCTCTTTTGTGATCACTGAAGAATCGCTCATCTCGCTGCCCGTGGCGGCAATGGTCAGTATCACTCCCAGGGGCAGGCAGCCTGCCGCGGTGCGCTTGTAATCATAAAAATCCCACACATCACCCTCGTTGGCGACGCCGTATCCGATGGCTTTCGCCGAGTCTATGGCGCTGCCGCCGCCTACCGCCAGCAGAAAATCAACGTTCTCTCTTTTGCACAGCTCTATCCCCTGATACACGAGACCCAGGCGCGGATTGGGCACCGCGCCGCCCAGGGTGATATACGGTATGCCTGCTTCGTCCAGACGGTCCGTCACCCGCTTTAGCAGGCCGGAGCGGACTACGCTGCCGCCGCCGTAATGGATAAGCACCTTCTTGCCGCCGAATTCCCTTATAAGCTCGGCGACCTTCGATTCGGCACCCTTGCCAAATACCACCTTCGTGGGCGTATAGTATTTGAAACCGTACATAAGCGTCCTCGTGCCGTGCGGTACCGGCGCTTCCGGGAACGGAAGCCGCATTATTTTCCGTCCTCACCAAGTCCATTCGCAAAAGGCGGAGCCTTCGGCGGCACATCGTCCAGATGCCAAACCCGGCTGCCGCCTCGCGCTGATATGACCCGTCCAAGGGCGATACTATCACACGCCCTTTAAAAAGTAAAGATTTACAGATGTACAAATTCCGTTTGACGCCTGACGTAGAGCCCGCCGCATCACGCGCCCGTTTTAACCTACGGCCGCATTCATGGGATCCATAAGCTGCTTGCGTCTAAAATATCTGATACCTTCCGGTCTCAAAATCGACTTCGCACGCCCTGCCGCCCTCGAACTCGCACCTTTGCCTTGCCGTGCCTGTGAACTCATGCCTGACCATCGGCCTGAGCTGGACCTGCTTCTGCCATGACAGTATCTCGTTCAGCCGCTTTATATCGTTTTCGTCAGAATCTTCGAGCACGTAAGTGGCGCAGCCGTACAGCAAGGACAGCAGGTATCCGTCCACATCCTCCGGCACCCCGAAACCGCCTTTAAACGGATAGTAGGGCGAGATAATACAGTCGTGATACACCAGGAACTCCAATGGTATCCCCTTGCCTATCACGTTTCCCTCCTGATAGTCTTTATCCAGCGCGAATGGCATCCAGTGGACAAAATCGATGTACGGCAAAGCCCAGTCAACGAGCTCCTCGCTCTGCACCACTATGCCGCGGGAGCCAACTTCCCTGAAGCAGGCGGCGCGCGCCCGGGCGCACTCTCCGCGTGTCATGCGGTGGGCGGGATCGTCGCACTCATCGAGCTCTACCACCGAGAACACGTCCAGATATGCGTTGTCGGGCTCGCAGCCGTGAAGCGCCAGCTCGTTATAGTTGCGTCTTACATAATCTGCCGCCTGCTTGGCGCACATCACGGTCTGGCGCCCGCCGTACCAGAAGCCGATCTCGGGATACTTCCCGTCTATGCCGAGGGCCGCGTTCTCTAAGTCAAAGCTTTCGCAGTTATAATAGTAATCGCGGTATTGATCGTGTATGCCGAAGAAATAACCAAGTTCGTGACAGGTCTTCCTGAGCCTCTTCAGGCCTTCCCAGCCGCCCGACGCCTCGCACGGGGGAAGGATATCGGGATGCATGTTGTCATAACCCATTTTGCCCCAGCCGTCAAGATGCAGGCACAAACGCTTGACGCCCAGCCTGTGAAGGCGTTTCAGTTTTTCGCCTATCTCGTCAAATCTCACCGTTCGCACATTGAACTCAGGCTCGTCGGGCCTGTAAAAGTGGCTTTCCGGCTGGATATGTATGTTCGAAGTCACGTGGCAGATAGGTATATTGACATATTCCGCCACTTTGGGATTTCTCGCTATCTTCTCCCTCAGCGTCACAAGCTCGCCGCGGGACTTTATGTATGCCCGGTATATCATGGCCGCCTGGTTATAATCCTGCCCGGGCTTAAGCACGGCCAGACGGAGGCGCCTTTCC
>JAFZLE010000120.1 GCA_017551645.1 Clostridia bacterium
CGGCGCAGGCAACGGTGACCAGCCCCGCGCCGCGTCTTGACGCACTCATGGCGCACAGCGACGCCGCGCCCGCCATGCCGCGGGAGTCGGCGAATATGAGCAGATGCCCGAAGTCGTTTTTGTGGGAAGAGGGCCGGCGCACGGGAAGCGCGGCTTTTACGTCGCAGTCTTCCACAAGCTTCGCGCTCTCGGCGGGAACGTATGCGGCAGGGATGCCGATATCGGCGATCTCAAGTTTTCCGCACACGTCCTTGCCCCTTCCCAGCAGCTGGCCGAGCTTCGCGAACTGAAAGCTCAGGGTCACGTCCGCTTCGGGACAGTCGGGATAGTATTCCCCGGTATCCGAATCGAGCGCGGAGGGGATGTCGCAGCACAGTATACGGCTGCCTTTTTGTTTGTCCGCGTTCATGCGGCAAAACACCCGGCGGGCGGTCTCGTCCGGAGCGCGGTTCAGGCCTATGCCGAACACGCAGTCCACCCACAGGCCGGGGCGAGGCAGTGTGTCCAGAGCGGAACAGTCGCACAGGGCGAACACGCTGGCTTTCGCAAGGCCGCAGTTTTTTTGGCAGTCTGCGGACAAAGGGGGATACACGGACAGCGCCACGGCGCGGGCGCCCATCTGGCTGAGTACTCTCGCGGCCGCGTAGCCATCCCCGCCGTTGCCGCCGCTGCCGCAGGCGAACACGGCGGTCTCGCCGGGCCCCAGCAGCCTGAGTGCCTGCTCCGCCAGGGCGTGTCCTGCTTTTTCCATGAGCGAATAAGGGGACACACCCGTGTCAAACACGGTTTTTTCCGCCAGACGCATCTGGCTCGCCGAAAGTACGGGACGCATTATTCCTCCATCAGGCTGTAACCGCCCAGCAGCTCGGGTCTGTTGACCATGGAATCTTCTTTGGTTATGGGACGTATTACGCGGCAGGGCACTCCCGCCGCGAAGGAATCGGATGGGATATCACGGGTCACCACGCTGCCCGCGCCTATCACGCACCTGTCGCCTATGGTCACGCCGGGGCATACCACCACATTGGCGCCCAGCCAGCAGTGGCTGCCAATGGTGACGGGCTTGGCGTAGCAGGCGTGTGCGGGAGCGCCGTTCTCATCCTTCATGCGGAAACGCTCGTTCGCCAGCATGGGATGGATGGGGGTGACTATGGTGACGTTGGGGCCGAAGTTGCAGTCGTCGCCTATGGTGACTTTCGCGTCGTCCTGCACGGTCAGGTTGAAGTTGCCGAAAAAGCGCTTGCCTATGAACGTGTGCACGCCGTAGTGGAACTGTATGGGACCCTGTATGAAGCTGCCCTCGCCGAAGCTGCCCAGCAGCCTGGACAGTATGTCCGCCCGCTTTTCGGTCTCGTATTCGTAGGTGCGGTTGTAATCCGTGTCAAGGCAGTGGGCTTTGAGCTTCAAAGCCCTGAGCTCCTGCGCTCCGGGGGCGAACAGTACGCCCTGAAAAATACGTTCCTCCTGGCTCATATGCGGCTCCTCAGTTGTAGTCTATCTTGGGCGCAGACTCCTTGTAATAGCTGGTGCACAGCGTCTCGCGCCTTATCTCCTTGTCGTCGGCGGAGTAATAGATCCTGTATGTGGTGGCCTTGTAGCCTTTTCTGCCTTCGCTGGTGGTCACCCTCTGCCCGCTGTAGAGCAGGGGGTTCCTGGTATAGACCGGGTCCGGCACGGGGATGGTCTTGGTGACCTTGCCTTCTATTTTTATGTACTCCCCGTTCTCTGGCATCAGGCCGTAGATCTCGACTATAACGCGCTTGGAACTGCTCACGTAGGCTACGATGCACATGGGCTGGGAAGAAGTGTTTTTGAACTTCATGTCCTGGCTGGAATAGGACACCGTGGCGTCCTTGCCCTTGTCCACGTAACTGACGGGAATGGAATGGTTATGCCTTTCCACCAGTTCGCAGTCTGCCTTCATGGCCGCGTTCCACAGCGTGGTGGATACCTGGCAGATGCCGCCGCCAAAGTCCTCGGCCACTTCTCCGTCCTGATACACGGTCGCAACCCTGTAGCCCTTGGCTTCGGTGCGCGGGCCCACAGTGCCGTTAAAGGAGAAAGTCGCTCCGGGCATGAGCACGGTGCCGTTTATCGACGCGCAGGCCAGGCGGATGTTGGTGAGCCGGTCGCTGGAGGAAGTGGACGCCTTAGTGACCGCCTGCGTTATCATGCCGTAGCGGGCGGACACAGACTCCATGGTCACGGCGGGATGAACGGGCGTGACCTCCACGTTTATTATGCCGCCGCCCGCCATGAGCAGATCGGAAGCCTGCTCGTACAGTTTCTGGGCGTCCACGTAGGAGCCTTCCTGCTCGGGGGAAAACGTGAACTGACGCTTGGAAAAATCAAAGTTGGTTATGCCGGCATCCACCGCCTCCTTGGTGTACTTTGCGGCGATGGAATCGGTGACTTCCCTGAGCATGGCGGGGTCGAAGAGCTTCCGGCTGACCTCGAAGGTGCAGCCTTCCGTTTGCCTGGCGCGGATGCCCCGGGCCATTTCTTCCAAAGAGCCGCTTCGGCCGGACGACCAGGCCTGGGAGATGACCGTAAGGTAATCGCTGGTGTAGCCCAGTTCTTCAGCGGAAACGAAATAGCTCTCGTCCCCGGCGGTGAAAGCCACGCCGGTCTGCTTAAGGGGAGTCTCTATGCTCTTTGTCCAGAACTGGCGCACTTCGTCCAGGCTGCAGCCGGACACGTCGTAACCGTCTATATGGGTGCCGTCGTAGAAAGACTGGTTGAGCACCTCGGTCTTCATCTGCCTGAACTCGCCGTAGGCTTCGTATTCGTTCAGGCAGAACAGCGCGCAGGCGGCGATTATCACCAGCGCCAGGCACACCAGGGGCAGTGCCCACCAGCAGTAGGGCTTCTTTTTCGCGGCCGCGCGCTTCTTTGCGGAGATGCGCTTTTTGGCTGTCCCGGCCTTCTTCGCGGACGCGGCGCGGTATTTGGTTTTATCGGCACTTTCGGTTGAAATCATTTTGCTTCCTTTTTGGCTGTATTTTCAGCCTTGTTGTCCGGCAGCATGGCGAACAGTACCACGCTCAAAAGGATTATGCAGCAGCCCAGTATGCCGGTCAGGTCGGGCCGCTCGCCTATGAACAGAAATACCCATACGGGGTTCAGAGCGGGCTCCAGGTTTTCCAGCACCGCTGCCCTGAGGGGCGAGGCGGTCTTCAGCCCCAGCGCCAGCAGTATGTATCCCAGTCCCAGGCTTATGCCCATAAGGCACACGAAAAGCCAGTCCCTGAGCACGGGCAGTTCGAAGCCGAAGCGGACGCGGGAGTCAAATGGCAGGCTGAACACCATAACGACGGTCAGCAGGTTGCCCAGGTATGTGTAATCGGTTGTGGATCCGTTCTCCGCGCGGGATGCCAGAAACACCACCGAGAAACTGACGCCCGACAGCAGCGCCACCAGATTGCCGATGTGCGCGTACTTGAGCTCGGCGCCCTCGCTGCCGCCCGCGCAGCACAGCGCCACGCCGAGTATCAGCAGCGGCAGCAGTATCAGCTGCTTGAACGTGGGCTTTTTCCTGAACAGAAGAAAGTCGAACAAGGCCACGTACACGGGCATGGAGTACTGCAGCGTGATTGCGTTTGCAGAGGTGGTAAGGCCGAGGGCGGTCAGGTACAGCAGGCTCGTGAACGCCACGCCCAGCCCGCCTATCAGCGTGCTTCTGGTGAGCTTCAGCTTAAAGCCCTTCCTGACCCAGGCGAACATGAGCACCGCCACTATCGAGCGCACTCCCGCCTTGGACAGGGTGTTCCAATCCAGGTTCTTGCTGAGCACTCCGGAAAAGCTCCAGCTTATGCCGCTGAGTGCCACCAGGAGCGAACCTTTCAGTCTGGGGTTCATTCTACGCGGTTGAGCCTTTCTCCGTTTTGGAATGCGGCGATATTTTGGGCGGATATGGTCATCAGCCGCTGTCTCGCCTCCAGGCTGGCCCAGCCGATGTGGGGGGTCATTATCACGTTGGGCGCCGTCAGCAGCGGGTTTGTTCCCTCTATGGGCTCACGGCTCACCACGTCGGCCATGTACATGCCGACCTGCCCGGCTTTCAGCGCGTCGGCCATGTCGTTTTCGTCCACAACGGGACCCCGGGCGGTGTTGACTATCCAGACGCCCTTCTTCATGAGGGCGATGGTATTGCGGTTTATAAGCCCCCGGGTCTCGGGTTTCAGGGGGCAGTTGAGGGAGATGACGTCGCTTAATGCGAATATGTCGTCCAGCACGCTTTTATCGCAGCGGGAAGGGGAGTAGGCGAGGGTCTTCATGCCGAAGGCCTCGGCCAGCGCCTTTACGCGGCTGCCTATGCGCCCCTGGCCGATGATGCCCAGGGCCTTGCCATCAAGCTCCGTCAAAGGGTACTTCCAGAAGCAGAAGTCGGGGCACGCCTGCCACGCGCCTTCCAGGCACAGGCGGCTGTGCTCGCCCACGTGCATGGCGGCTTCCAGTATGAACGCCATAACCAGCTGAGACACGCAGGAGGTGGAATAGGCGGGTATGTTGGTGACCGCTACGCCCTTCTCACGGGCGGCGTCCAGGTCTATATTGTTGTAACCCGTCGCCAGCACGCCTATGTATTTGAGGCGGGGCAGGGAGAAGATGATGTCGCGGGTGATGACGCACTTGTTGGTAAGAAGTATCTCGCAGTCCTTCGCCCGGGGGAGTATCTCCTCGGGCTTGCTGCGCTCGTATACCTTAAGCTCGCCCAGACGGGACACCTCGTTCCACGGGATGTCGCCCGGATTTGCGGCGTAGCCGTCGAGTACCGTTATGTTCATGGCGCTTCTCCGATGATCGCATATTATATCAATCTATATTATAACACTGTACGCGGTAATAGTCAAATCCGGGAAGCTGCTCAAAAATCGTTTTGTCAAGGGCTTTGGCTACGCAGAATATGACAATTTGACTACATTTTTCATAAACAAAGTTAAAATGTAAAATCGTGTCCTGAAGGTTGATTTTGGCGGTTTTTCCGCCTATAATTGACAGTGCGAAGACGCGCAGAGGTCTGCGCGTATATATTTGACTCTTTTTTGCGAGGGCAGAATTCTATGATAGATACCATCATCAAGCGCGACGGGCGCAAGGTCCCGTTCAATGAGGAAAAGATCTCTTCCGCGATAAACAAGGCCTTTATCGCCAGCGGCAGCGCGAAGAGCATGAGCGTGGCCGAGGAACTGGCCCATCAGGTGGTCGCCCGGATCAATTCCGACGAGAATATCGGCACGCCCACCGTCGAAGAGGTCCAGGATATAGTCGAGCGGGTGCTTTTGGACAACGGTTTCGTGAACACCGCCAAGAGCTACATCGTCTACCGCGCGGAGAGAAGCCGCGTGCGCCAGATGAACACCCGCCTGATGCGTATCTATGACGACATCACCTTCAAGGCTGCCCGTGACAGCGACATCAAGCGCGAGAACGCCAACATCAACGGCGACACCGCCATGGGCGCCATGCTCAAGTACGGCAGCGAGGGCGCCAAGCAGTTCAACACCATGTTCGTGCTCAAGCCCGAGCACGCCGCCGCCCATAACAACGGCGACATCCATATCCACGATATGGACTTCTACACGCTGACGACCACCTGCACCCAGATAGACCTTATCAGCCTGTTCAACGGCGGTTTCTCCACCGGCCACGGCGTGCTCAGGGAGCCCAACGACATCGCTTCCTATTCCGCTTTGGCTTGCATCGCGATCCAGGCCAACCAGAACGACCAGCACGGCGGCCAGAGCGTGCCCAACTTTGATTACGCCATGGCCATCGGCGTACGCAAGACCTTCGTAAAGCGCTATCGCGACAACATGGTGCGTGCGCTGGAGCTCAAGTGCGGCATGGACGACGCCACCGAGCCCGTGAAGGCTTATCTGGCTGAGCTCGCCGAAAAGGGCTTGAAACCGACTTTGGTCGCTAATGACGAGTTCGAGGCCGCCGAAGCCGAAGAGCTCAGGAAACTGGGCGTGGACGCCGGTGAGATCCCCGAGCTGCAGCGCTTTG
Source organism: Clostridia bacterium (assembly GCA_017551645.1). Classification (GTDB taxonomy): domain Bacteria; phylum Bacillota; class Clostridia; order Christensenellales; family Aristaeellaceae; genus RUG14130. The sequence continues at coordinate 6,010 of JAFZLE010000120.1, forward strand.
CCCACTCCAAGGCGGAGAAAGAGACCGACCGCGCCACCTATCAGGCAATGGAAGCCCTGGTGCACAACCTTAACACCATGAACTCCCGCGCCGGTGCGCAGGTGCCCTTCTCTTCCATCAACTACGGCACCGATACCAGCGAGGAAGCGCGCATGGTCATGAAGAACCTGCTGCTTGCCACCGAAGCGGGCCTGGGCCACGGCGAGACCCCCATATTCCCCATACAGATCTTCCGCGTGAAGGAAGGCATCAACTACAATCCCGGCGAGCCCAACTATGACCTGTTCAAGCTGGCCATCAGGGTGAGCGCCAAGAGGCTGTTCCCCAACTTCTCCTTCCAGGACGCGCCTTATAACATCAAATACTATAAGCCCGGCCATCCCGAGACCGAGATCGCCTACATGGGCTGCCGCACCCGCGTCATAGGCAACGTGAACGATCCCGACAGGGAGATCACCTACAGCCGCGGCAACCTGTCCTTCACCTCCATAAACCTGCCCCGCATCGCCATAAACGCCAACCACAACATCGACCTGTTCTTCCGGGAGCTGGACAGGATGATGAACCTCACCATAGACCAGCTGACCGAGCGCTTCGCCATCCAGTGCAAGAAGAAAGTGCGCAACTTCCCCTTCCTGATGGGTCAGGGCGTGTGGCTGGACAGCAATAAGCTTGACTGGGACGACGAAGTGGGCGAGGTGCTCAAGCACGGTACCCTGTCAGTGGGCTTCATCGGCCTGGCGGAGACGCTTAAGGCGCTGATAGGCGAACATCACGGCGAGAGCGAGAAGGCGCAGAACCTGGGCCTGGAGATCATCCGCTACATGCGCCAGAAGATGGACGAGACCAGCAAGGCCAGGGGCCTCAACTACACCCTGCTCGCCACTCCCGCCGAGGGCCTTTCCGGCCGCTTCGTAAGGATAGACCGCGAGAAGTACGGCTCCATCCCCGGAGTCACCGACAGGGATTACTACACTAACTCCTTCCATATCCCGGTATATTACAACATCTCCGCCATAAAGAAGATCAAGCTGGAGGCTCCCTATCACGAGCTGACCAACGCGGGTCACATAAGCTACGTGGAGCTGGACGGAGACCCCAGCCAGAACCTGGAAGCGTTCGAAAAGCTGGTGCGCGTAATGAAGGAGAGCGGCATAGGCTACGGCTCCATCAACCATCCCGTGGACAGAGACCCGGTATGCGGCTTTAACGGCATCATCGGCGACACCTGCCCCAACTGCGGCAGGGCCGAGGACGGCGTGCACTTTGAGCGCATCCGCAGGATCACCGGCTACCTGGTGGGCACCATGGACAAGTGGAACAACGCCAAGCGCGCCGAGGAGCATGACAGGGTCAAGCACAGCATAGACTGATGAAGATACGCATTGCCGGGATCGTAAACGATTCCATAGTGGACGGGCCGGGCTTCCGGCTGGCGGTGTTCACCCAGGGATGTCCCCATAACTGCCCGGGCTGCCACAACCCCGAGACCCACGATTTTAACGGGGGCAAAGAGGACGACACGGAGCGCATCATAGGCATGCTCCGGGACAATCCCCTGCTGGACGGGGTGACCCTGACGGGCGGGGATCCTTTCTGCCAGAGCGGGCCCTGCGCCGAGATAGCCGAGGCGGCAAAGCAGATGGGGCTGAATGTTTGGGCGTATTCCGGCTGGACCTGGGAAGAGCTGAGCAGGATTGCCGAGGCGAACCCCGACACGGCGCGGCTGCTGAAAAGCGTCGACGTGCTGGTGGACGGGCGCTTTGAACTGAGCCAGCGCACGCTGGAACTGCGTTTCAGGGGCAGCAGGAACCAAAGGCTCATAGACGTGCCGGCGACCTTAAGGGACGGCTGCGTGACGGAAGTCAAGTGATCCTCATAAGCGGAAGGAATGAAAGCCTTCCGCTTGTTTGATACCTGGGGACGCGGTTGACTTTTGCCCCGGGGCAGGTTACAATACCCGTGTATACGCGCCGCTTGGAGGAATGAAATGAAAAAGCTTATCGCAGCGCTTTTGTCACTTATGCTGCTTGCGGGCATGTTTGCCGCGGGGGAGGAGGACCTGCAGTCGAAGTATTCGGCGCTGGTCAGCGAGACCCTGCGCACACTTTGCCGCGTAGGCACGGAGGAGCTGAACAAATGGGGCAGCGGCAACTACGTGATACGGGATTCTGCCGCCTGGAACACGCTTATACGCTACGATTCGGGCTGGTTCGGCAAGCTGAGCAGGAGCGAGTTCAAGGACTTTGTCAGCGACAACTACGTGCGCACGGGCGAAAAGAACTTCGAGTGCGACGTGTGGGGCACGTATAAGGTGATCTACCAGAGCCGAAAGCTGACGAGGGAGTTCACGCTCGGCTACCATTTCGTGTTCGAGAACATATCGAAAAACGCCAAGAAAGAGGAGTATAAGCTTAAGAGCTTCAGCAATCTCCCGGTGGAAGCGGAAGCGGAGACCGCCAGGGTCCGGAGCGAAGATGACGAGGGCATAGAAGTGTCCTGCATAACGGGCTCCAGCTACCGGGGCTATGTGGTCATGATAGAAGACCCCGCGCGTGTGAGCGTGGGCGTGATAGACACGATCGGTTCCGGCGACGGCTGGAGGATAGACCAGATCAGCAACAAGTACGGCGCCCTGATCGCCATAAACGGAGGCGCGTTTTCGGATTCCTCCAAAAACAAGTCCAATTCCGGCAAGGCGGAGGGCTATGTGGTGAGCGAGGGGACGGCGAAAAACGGCAACAATCCCAGGGCGGATTACTGCAATATAGTGATGGGCTTCGACGCCGACAATATACTGCACGTGGGCACATTCACAAATGACCAGCTGAAAAAAATGCAGTTAAGGGACGCGCTGTCCTTCAACCAGGCTTTCGTACAGGACGGAAAGCGCGTGAACCAGCCCAAGAACAGCAGTTATTCCGCCCGCACGGGCATAGGCCAGGACGCGGAGGGCAGGGTATACTTCGTTGTGATACAGGGCCGCCAGCCGGACAGCCTGGGGGCGTGCTTTGACGATATGGCGGATATTTTCGTAAGCCTGGGCTGCGTGAACGCCGGCAACCTGGACGGCGGCAACTCCACCGCGCTGTTCATGAACGGGGAAAGCGTGTACTCCGCATACCAGGGCGAGACCTCCCGCAAGATCCCCACGGCGTTCATCGTAAGGTGAGCTTCGGGGCGTTTATACCCGCCCGATAACAGAATAGACCATACCACCGAAACGCGGCCGGAACAGGCTGCGTTTCTCCGTAAAATGTTAAGTCGGTATTGACAAAAACATACGATTGATGTAAAATACACTACGCTAATAAAAAGGGCATATGCCCTGTAATTTGGAGGCATAAAGTATGAAGAAGCTTATTTCCCTGGTTCTGGCGCTGGTCATGCTGGCCGGCGTTGCCGCTGTGGGCGAGGGCTTCGCCGCCTCATACGACATCACCGTATGGGTCGCCGAGGAGATCAAGGAGCTCACCGCGCAGCAGATCGAAGCGTTCAACAGCAGCAATCAGTATGGCATCAAGTTCAATGCCACCATCGAAGCCGTATCCGAAGCCGTCGCCGCTGACAACATGGTCAACGACGTGGAAGCGGGCGGCGATATCTTCTGCTTCCCGCAGGATCAGTTCGCCCGTCTGGTCAAGGCCGGCGCTCTGTCCAAGCTTGGCGTAGCGGCCAGTGAAAAGGTCACTGCCGAGAACGCTGCGGGCGTTGTGGCGGCTGCCAAGAGCGGCGATTCGCTGTATGCTTATCCCCTGACCGCCGACAACGGCTACTTCCTGTTCTACGACAAGAGCGTCATCCCGGAGGAAGACATCGATTCTCTGGAAGCCCTGATCGCCGACTGCGAAGCTGCCCAGAAGTATTTCGCGTTTGAGATGCAGACTTCTTCCTGGTACCTGGCGTCCTTCTTCTTCGGGACCGGCTGCGTGAGCGAGTGGACCACCGATGACGCGGGCACCTTCATTTCCGTGCGCGACACCTTCAACAGCCCCGAGGGCCTCATCGCCGTCAAGGGCATGGAGAAGCTTGTAAAGAGCCCCTTCCACCTGTCTTCTTCCAAGGCGGACTCCTTCGAGAGCAACGCGGCTGTCGTAGTGACCGGTATCTGGGACTACGAGCTGGCCAAGCAGATCCTGGGCGACAACCTGGGCGTCAGCGACCTGCCCTCCTTCACCGTGGACGGCGAGGAGTATCACATCGGTTCCTTCAACGGCTGCAAGCTCATGGGCGTAAAACCCAGCAATGACGCTTACCGTCAGGCCGCGCTCCACTTCCTGGCTCAGTACCTGACCGGCGAGGAGTGCCAGATGCAGCGCTTCAACGCCAAGAGCTGGGGTCCCTCCAACCTGGTAGCCCAGGCTTCCGAAGAAGTTCAGGCCAACCCCGGCCTGGCCGCCCTGCTCAAGCAGGCTCCCTATTCCGTGCCTCAGGGCCAGATCCACGGCTCCTGGTGGGGAATCGCCCAGGTCATCGCGGACGACGTGAAGCTCGCCACTGACGAGGCGGGTCTGCAGGCAGCGCTGGACAATTACCAGGCCAAGATCGAAGAGCTGTTCACCCTGGACAACACCGCGCTGCTGTTCGTGGGCGCCTGGAACGGCTGGAACAATGCCGACACAGACAAGACCTACTACCTGGCCAGCAAGGGCGACGGCACCTACGCGCTGACCTTTGACGTGCCTGAGAGCGGATACATGGGCGGCCGTGTGGTCAATCCCGGTTCCTGGGACACCGACAAGGGCTTTGCTCAGGTCACCGAAGGCGCCGATCTGATCCAGGATCTGGGCGCTGACAACCCCGACAACAACATCGTGTTCGCCGCGCCCGGCAATTACACCATCACCTGGGACGGCGAGGCGTTCAGCATCGTTAAGAACTGATGACCGAAACCCTTCAATTCTGAACTCAGTCAAGATTTGAAAGGCTTCTGACACGTAAGGTATTAGGCCGGAGCCAGATCGAATTCTGGCTCCGGCCGTATTTACAAAGGGGCTATGCTTATGAAGAGATACAGCGACCTTGAATACCTACGCCTGTCAAAACTGCAGAAATTTTTGTACAGGCTGGAGAGCTTCTTCTGCTCCATACCCGTAGCGGTCTGGCACACTATCAAAAAACTGGGCCTCGCGATATGGAGCTTTATAAAGGGGATCGGGCTGGGCATCGCGGAAGTAGTCACCACTTTCAAGAACGGCTCTAAACCCACGCGCCTGAGCTACGTCATAATGGGCGCGGGCTGTTTCGCCCACGGCCAGATACTCAGGGGCATACTGTTTTTGCTGTTTGAGATAGTATTCATATTCTACATGGTGACGACCGGCGCCTATTGGCTGAGCATGCTGCCTTCCCTGGGCAAACTGGGACCCACCAAGGATTACAACGTGATACTGGACGTATACACCACCCACTATCACGACAACTCATTCAAGATACTGCTTTACGGCGTGCTCACCATATTTTTTATCATCGCTTTCATATACACCTGGTGGGTGAACATCCGCCAGAGCAAGACCGCCGAGCAGATACTGGCTTCAGGCAAAAAGCTCAAGAGCGGCAGGGACGACCTGAGGAGCCTGGTGGACGATTCCTTCCACAAGACGCTGCTGGCGCTGCCCATGACCGGCATACTGGTGTTCACGGTGATGCCCATAGTGTTCATGATGCTGGTGGCGTTCACCAATTACGACGGCGCCCACAACGGCTACAGCAACAACCTGTTCCACTGGGTGGGGCTGGACAACTTCAACACCATGCTCTCCTGGACCAGCAACACCTCCAGCGGCGCGCAAAGCTACGCCGCCACATTCGGAGAGGTGCTGACCTGGACGCTGATCTGGGCGTTTTTCGCCACCTTCACCAACTACTTCCTGGGCATGATGGTGGCCATGGCCATCAACAAAAAGGGCATCAGGTTTAAAAAGGGCTGGCGCACCATACTGGTAATGACCATAGCCATTCCCCAGTTCATCAGCCTGCTGTACGTCAGCAAGATGTTCGCCAAGAACGGCCTTATCAACAACTTCCTGATAGACATGAAGTGGATAGATACGGCGCTGCCGTTCTTTGAGAAGGCCTCGTGGGCCCGTGTGACGGTCATACTGATCAACATCTGGATCGGCATACCCTACCTTATGCTCACAGCTACCGGCATATTGATGAACATACCCCAGGACCTGTACGAATCCGCCCGCATAGACGGCGCCAGCGGCTGGCAGCAGTACAGCAAGATAACCCTGCCCTACATGCTGTTCGTGACCGGGCCGTACCTGCTCACCCAGTTTACCGGCAACATGAACAACTTCAACGTCATCTTCCTGCTCACGGGCGGCGCGCCCAATAACCCCGCGGCCTCCAACTCGGCAGGCACGGTGGGCTATACGGACCTGCTGATCACCTGGCTGTACAAGATCACCATGGGCGCGGAAAGCCAGTATTACCTGGCTTCGGTGGTCGGCATAATGGTGTTCGTGGTGGTCGCGCTGATCACCCTGGTGGCATACTCCTTGCTGCCTTCCATCAAGAACGAGGAGGACTTCCAGTGATGAGTGACGTAAAAGTGCAGAAAGCCATGAAACAGCACATGGGCCTTACCGCCTCCCGCCGCATCAGCAACACAGCCATATACATCGTGCTGACGGTCATGAGCGTCATATGGCTCATACCGTTCATATGCATAGTGCTGCAGTCCTTCCGCGTGGAATCCACCTGGCAGGTGGGCTACGTCATTCCCAGGCAGTGGGGATGGAACAATTACGTGAACCTGGCTAATACGGACTTCTGGCGCTGGTACACCAACACCTTCGTTCTCGCCATACTGACCGCCATACTGCAGACGGTGATCGTGCTGTGCATGAGCTACACACTGAGCCGCTTCCGTTTTAAGATGAGGAAGCCCCTTATGAAGTTCATGCTGGTGCTGGGCCTGTTCCCGGGCATGATGACCATGATCATCCTCTACCGCGTGCTGGCGGACCTGGGCCTGACCCAGAAGAACTCCATACCGGGCCTGCTGCTCGTGTATGTCGCATCCAGCGGCATGGGCTACTACGTGTCAAAGGGCTTCTTCGACACCATATCCAAGAGCCTGGACGAGGCCGCCCGTGTGGACGGCGCGAACCGATTCAAGGTGCTGGTGAAGATAATCCTGCCCCTGTCCAAGCCCATAGTCATCTACACCGTGCTGACCGCGTTCATGGGTCCCTGGGGCGACTTTGTGTTCGCCAGGTACATCTCCATGGGCACCTCAGCGGGCAAGAACGTGGCAGTCGGTATGTATGACTGGCTGAGCCAGGACCAGATCGGCAAAAACTACACCATGTTCTGCGCCGGCGGCGTACTGGTGGCCCTGCCGGTAACGATACTGTTCCTGTTCCTGCAAAGGTACTATGTGGAAGGTATCACAGGCGGCGCGGTCAAAGGATAGAAGGGAGGATATTATATGGCAGCCATATCGCTTAAAGGCGTAAAAAAGATATACGACAACAAAGTAGTCGCGGTCCACGACTTTGACCTTGAGATCAAGGACAAGGAATTCGTGGTGTTCGTAGGCCCTTCAGGCTGCGGCAAGTCCACCACCCTGCGCATGATCGCGGGCCTTGAGGATATCTCCGAAGGCACGATCTCCATCGACGGCGTGGTGGTCAACGACCTGCAGCCCAAGGACAGGGACATCGCCATGGTGTTCCAGAACTACGCGCTGTATCCCCACATGACGGTGTACGACAACATCGCCTTCTCCCTGCGCCTCAAAAAGGTGCCGGAGGACGAGGTGTACGAGAAGGTCACCAACGCGGCGGAGATACTGGGCATCACCCAGTACCTGATGCGCAAGCCCAGGGCGCTGTCCGGCGGCCAGAGGCAGAGGGTGGCCATAGGCCGCGCTATGGTGAGGAACTCCAAGGTGTTCCTGATGGACGAGCCTCTTTCCAACCTGGACGCCAAGCTC
>JAFZLE010000121.1 GCA_017551645.1 Clostridia bacterium
CGACCTGTCCGTGCTGTGGAAGATCGTCCTACCCCTGTCTCTGCCGGTGCTGGCCACCTTCGGCCTGTTCTACGCAGTCGGCCACTGGAACGCTTTCTTCGGCGCCATGATCTACATGACCGGCGCGAAGGAAAAGTGGCCGCTGCAGGTACTGCTGCGCGAACTCATCATCATGTCCAACGGCACCGCGGGCGATTTGAACAACATGGACGCGGACTTTGTCCAGCCGCCCGAACAGTCCATCAAGATGGCGGTCATCGTGGTCTCCACAATCCCGATTATGTGTGTGTATCCCTTCCTGCAGAAGTATTTTGTCAAAGGCGTTATGGTAGGTGCCCTGAAAGGCTGATATCCGGTTATCCGCGGCTGATGTGCCGCTCAACGATAACAAAAACAAAAGGAGGAAAACCCAATGAAGAAACTTGTGTCTCTGTTCCTGGCGCTGGTGATGGTTCTTTCCCTGGTCAGCTTTGCTTCCGCGGAAGAGCCCTTTGAGATCAGCGTTCTGCTGCCCCAGTTCCCCACGGATATCGACTTCACCGCGGAGAACAACCCCATCCTGAAGGCTATTGAAGAAAAAACCGGCGTAAAACTGAACATCCTGTGGGGCGCCAACTCTACCTACGGTGATATCCTGAACACCACCCTGGCGGACAAGAATCCCCCGATGCTGATCGCGGCGACCGACGCACGCGCGCCCATCGTCGTGAACTCCGCCCGTGCCGGCGCTTTCTGGGATCTGACCGAAGCGGTGGCCGACGAAGCCAATTATCCGTATCTGGCTGCCGGCGCAGACGCAGTGTACAGCAACATCGCTGTGGACGGCAAAGTGTTCGGTATTTACCGTTCCCGCGCTTATCCCCGCGGCGGTATCTACTACCGCATGGATATTGCCAAGGAAATGGGCATTGAAACCGTTCCCGAGACCCTGGATGACCTGACCGCTCTGGCGGAAGCCCTGGCCAAGTACAGCGACGACACCTACTGCCTGAACATGTGCTCCTACACCGCCGGCACCATCAGCGTGATCACCGTGGCTTTCGGCGCGCCGAACAACTGGGGCGTGGATGAGAACGGCGATATCTATCCCGCTCACAAGTCCCCCGCCTACCTGGAAGGCTTGAACTGGCTGCGCCATCTCTATGAGATCGGCGGCATCGACCCCAACTTCGCCCAGATTTCCACCTCTGACTGGGATCCCATCGAGCGTCAGGGCAAGGCCTTCATGCGTTTTGACTGCATGGACAACGCCCACCGTCAGCAGGAATGGTTTGAAAAGAACGCTGACGTGACCGAACAGATCTTCATGTCCGTGTGCGGCCTGAAGAAAGCTGACGGCTCCATCACCGTTTGGCCCCAGAACGCCGGCTTCAACGGCGAGATCCTGATCACCAAGTCCGTCTCCGAAGCGGATCTGCCCAAAGTGCTCAAGTTCCTCGACTGGTGCAACAGCCCCGAAGGCCAGACCATGCTGAACGCCGGTATGGAAGGCGTCACCTACGATGTGAACGAAGAAGGCTACCGCTACATTCCCGAAGAAAAGGCTGACGAGTATTCCAAGAACACCCAGATGTATTTCAACAGCCTGAACCAGCTCGGCATGGGTGCCCCCGGCAACCTGGAGAATCCTCCCGCCGCCGTGAACCAGGGTCTCACCAACCTGCGCGAGCGCTACAACGAGCTGAACACCGAGTTTGCCCAGTACGCCGTGGCTGACCCCTGCTATCCGCTGGTCAGCGAAACCAACGTGGCTTTCGGTTCTCAGCTGAGCACCATCATCTCTGACGCGGCTGTGCAGTACATCGCCGGCCTGATCAGCGAAGACGAACTGCGCGCTGCCTGGGAAGACTGGGCCATGCAGGGCGGCGACCTGATGACGCAGGAATACAATGAAGGCTATCATGCCATGAAGCAGTAAGAATCTGCGCAAATCAAATGATCCCCGGGGCTGCCGCGTCGAGCGGCAGCCCCATCCTATGCGGAGGAACTATGAACAGAGTATACTGCTGCTTTCCCGGCGGGAAGCACAAGGCGCTGACCATGAGTTATGACGACGGCCGCACCCAGGACCGCCGACTCGTGGAGATTTTCAACAAATACGGAATCAAGGGCACTTTTCACCTGAACAGCGGCCTGTTTGACCGCGGCGACCGGGTGCTGCCCGAAGAGATCAAAACCCTGTATGCCGGACACGAAGTGGCCTGCCATACCGTCACGCATCCGACCATCGCCCGCTGCCCCCTGCCCGAAGTGGCGCACGAGGTGCTGGAAGACCGGAAATGGCTGGAAGCCCGTACCGGCTATCCGGTGCGCGGGCTCAGCTACCCCAACGGCTCTGTGAACCGCGATATCGAGGCGCTGCTGCCGGGTCTCGGCATCCGGTATTCGCGGGTAGTCGGGTCCTCCGACAGTTTCGCTCTGCCGGAAAACCCCTACCGCTGGCAGGCGACCTGCCACCATAACCACAGGCTGCTGGAGCTGGGGGAACAGTTCCTGGGCCTGTTCAAGCAGCAGTACCTCTACCTC
>JAFZLE010000012.1 GCA_017551645.1 Clostridia bacterium
ACGTTGAGCAGCAGATTGCCGTTTTTGCTCACCACGTCGCACAGCTGCTGCAGTATGCGGTAGGCGCTTTTGTACTTGGGGTCCTGCACGATGCACCAGGTTATGTAGTCCTCCAGCCGGTCGTCCGTCTGCCAGGTATAGGGCTGCTTGTCGGCGAAGCGGCCGCACTCCACGTCGTACACGCCCACGCCCTTGGGAAAATCCGCCTGCTTGTAGGTCATGATGCCGTCGGTGACGCCCGCCCGGTTGTAGTATATGTCAGCGGCCTCGCGGCGCACCTCTTCAGGGATGATCAGCATGCGGCTGTCGTAATACAGCACGTCGGGCTTGTACCTGGTGGCGACTTCCCTGACCTTTTCCAGCCACACGCGGCAGAACTTCTCGTCCGGCATGCGGTAAGGCATGTAGCGGCAGGTCTCAAGGGGCAGCGCGGGGCCGTAGTACACCTCGTTTTTCGGGTCGTACACGTCCGCGTCCGGGTCGGAGGACATGAACCAGCCCCACAGCCACTGGTGGTGCAGGGTGGCCAGGAATCTGATGCCCCGTATGCGGAAAGCCTCTGCGCACTCCCCCACCACGTCGCGGCCCATATAGGTCACGGAATTGATCGGGTTTACGTCGCTGTCCCACATGGAATAGTTGTCCGCGTGCTCGGACACGGGACCCGCGTACCTGGCGCCGCTTTTTACCACCAAGTCCGCCCACTCGTCCGCGTCGAACTTCTCCCCTTTGAACATGGGGATAAAGTCCTTGTAGCCGAACTCGCTCACTTTGCCGAAACGCTTTACGTGTTCCAGGTTCTGCTTGGAGCCCTTAAGGTACATGTTGCGGGAATACCACTCGTTCTCGCACGCGGGCACGCTGTATACGCCCCAATGGAAGAACATGCCGAATTTCGCGTCTTTGAACCACTGGGGGCACTCCCTCATCTGCATCGACCAATCCATGCGTTACCTCCGGTCAATCGGCTTTCACATCGTAGAACGGCACTACGGGCAGGGACGTCACGCTGTCCCTGAAAGGCGCGGCGAAGGGTGCTTCCTCCATGTCGCAGGAAACAAATACGTCCCCTTCGGCCTTACGCGCGAGCGTGAGCCTTATGCTGTCAGGACCGTGTGTGACTTGGGTCAGAGCTATTATACCACGTTCGTCCCTGGCGCGAAAGCATTCTTCCGGCCTTTGACCGCACTGTTTTTGCAGTTCTCCCGCCAGACCCGTTATCTGTATATGTATCTCGCTGCCGCGGGCGCTGATCTTTCCCGCCCGGGGCGCTTCCTCTCCCAGGCAGATGAGCCTGGCCAGCTGCCTGCCCAGCATCACGCTTGCGCGGGAGGAATTGTGGATCTCGTCCCCCAGCTCCATGCCCGAGGTGGGCAGCAGGTACACCCCGTCCATCTCGCGGGACAGGTCCAGCTGTATCTGGCGGATGGCGTTCCAGGCGTCATGGTCGTGGGGCGCGTCGTAACGGTTGAGCTGGAATGTGTAGTACGGTATGTCTGTCTCCAGCGCCCGGCGCGTCTCGCCCACCATATACTTAAAGCGTTCGGCGTAAAGAGGCGCGTTTTGCGCGGATGCGTCCGCGCAGCCCTGGTACCAGAGCACTGCCTTCGCGCCGCCCGCCCTTTGTATCTTGCTTATCATATTGCGGTTCAGGCGTCCGCCCTGCCGCGTGTCCCACATGCTTATGGAGCTGCCGCCCTGGGCGCAGGCGATCAGCCCCACCGGCGCGCCCGTGAACCCGGCGTACTCCCTGCCGAATGAAATGAACGGGGAGGTGCCCGTCTGGCCCATGGGAGCGTTCGGGCAGTCGGGAGCGTCCGTGGCGTCGTTCAGGGGATGCGCCGCCATGTCCCATTTTCCGCTGTTTCTTAGCACGTGCACCATCACGTCCGGCGGATCGGGCGCTACGCCCTTGCCATAGCCCGCCGCGTTGCTCTGCCCCGCCATGGCGAACACGTCTCCCGCGCCTATATGGGTACGAATATCGCCGCGGAAGCGCCAGTGCTCGCTCGTTTCCGCGCTCACCGCGTCAAGGCAGGTCTCCAGGCGGTACAGCCCGCCCCGGGGAAGCCTGACTGTGGCTTCCCAGGTCTTTTCGGTGACCTCGTCAGCACCGGTCCAGTCGTATACCAGGGAATTGTCGTCCTCCCGGGCCAGCCGGTACTCGGGGGTCACGGAAGACACTCCCGCCCTTTTCGCCCCTTCCTCCAGCCGCCAGGAGCCGCCTATACGTAAGGACGCCGAGCCGCCATCTGTCTGCACTACCTGCCAGGACTGCAGGCCGAAGGTTATCCTCGTTCCGTAAAACATGCTTGCCTCTAACCGCGGGGTCTTGTCATCTTAATCCTAAAATTGCCGGAGGAGAACCCTCCGGCAATTTTTTGAGAAATGCGTTTTAGTCCTTGTACATGCTCAGGCTTTCAAAGTCAACGTTCTCGTTAATGACCTCGAGCAACTCGTCGAAGCCCTGATACTGGCTCTTCAGGCCCTCAATATAGGCGGCCCATACGGCGTCGTCGTTGATGTCGAGCTCGCCGGTGATGAACTTGTTGCCTTCAGTCTTGGCGTACTTGTCGCAGGCGTTGGTCAGGTTCTTCTGCTCCGCCTTCTGCTCATCGGTGAGGTTCACCAGAGGAGCGCGGTCATAGGGAGAAATGGACTCAGGTCCGCCGTTGATAGCGGTCTCCATCCAGTAATAGCCTTCGTAGTAGCCTCTCTCGGGGCTCCACCACGGATCGGGATCGCTGTAAGCGGAGATGGTGGAGAAGATCTGGGGCACGAAGGGGATGCCGGTGCGGCACTGGGCGGAGGACATAATGCCTTCGTCAGCCAGGGCCTGGCCGCGCTCGGAGGAAGGACGGCCCATGATCTTGTCGGTGTAGTGGCGCAGGCCGTCAGCCTCGTCCAGATACCAGTCTTCGCCCTCTTCGCCCCAGTTGAGCATGAGGTAGATGTCGGGAGAGTACTGATAGTCGATCATGGAAACGACCCACTCGGGATACTCGGTCTCGGCGTCGATGTAGATGCCCATGGTGCGGTTGGTGCCCAGGTTCTTGCCGCTGGGCTTGCTGCCCCACTTCCAGGGCCTGCCGTATTCTTCGTTCTCAGGCAGGTAGGCGAGACCCCACTGGATGCCTTCTTCGGCGTTGGGATTGTAGGAGTAGTTCAGGTAGCCCAGCCACAGGGTGGGTACGCACAGCACCTGGCCGGTGGTCGCCACGGAGGAGGCGTCGTCGCGGGTCTGGAACTCGGGATCGATGTAGCCGGCCTCGTACAGGTCATGCATCT
>JAFZLE010000122.1 GCA_017551645.1 Clostridia bacterium
AAGGCTTTATCGAGCGCTTCAAGCAGCACCAGCAGGCCTCCCACGCCGGCGCGGAGCAGAAGTTCGCTTCAGGCATGGCGGACCACCAGGACAAGACCGTGAAGCTCCACACCGCCACCCACCTGCTCCACGCGGCGCTGAGGAAAGTGCTGGGCGACGAGGTGGCCCAGAAGGGCTCCAACATCACCACCGAGCGCCTGAGGTTCGACTTCTCCTTCGGCAGGAAGATGACCCCCGAAGAGATAAAGGAAGTCGAGGCGCTGGTGAACCAGTGGATACAGGCCGCCGCTCCCATCTCCTGCGAGGAGATGACCGTGCCCGAGGCCAAGGCCCAGGGCGCCATAGGCCTGTTCGAGAGCAAGTACGGCGAGCGCGTCCGCGTGTACACCATGGGCGGCTACTCCAAGGAGATCTGCTCCGGCCCCCACGCGGGCAACACTTCCGAGCTCAAGAGCTTCAAGATACTGAAAGAGGAATCCTCTTCCGCCGGCGTGCGCCGCATCAAGGCCGTTATCGAAGGCTGAAGACCTCACGCGCCCGTCCGCAGAAACAGTGCGGGCGGGCGTTTTATACTGCTGCTGATCATGATATAATATAACTAAAGGCCATTTTGATTGTTGATGCGGGGAGGTTCGACAGAATGAAAAGGTTTATTGTTTATTTGCTTATGCTTGTGCTGTGCGCCGCCGCATCAGCGTTTGGGGAAGCAGACCTTATCGGCTGCTGGGAATTCGATTCAGAATATATGTACAATATGGGTCTGATGCCGGAAGGCGACACTCCCGAATACGTAAGCAGGAAATGCATCATGGAGTTCTTGCCGGACGGCGACCTGACTGTCTATCTGGTAAGGGGAGGAAATGACTACACTTATACTGATAATACTATCACCGTTTACTATGAAAACTTCATACTCCAGTGGCTGGGGGATGAACCCGAAATGCTGACCAAAGAGTATGCATATGTCCTGAACGGAGACGAGTTGCTACAGATATACTCTTCACCGGATCATGACATTTATCTGATCTATCGCCGATTGGGTGAGGGAGAAGGACTCTTTGGCAAATGGAAAGAGACGTTTTGGCTGGACGAAGAAGGATACGCGGCCTATCTGAATGGGCAGCCAATCTCGGAAAACGGAGAAAACACGATACGGGAATACAAGCCTGACGGTAAGCTCACGGTGTGGGATGATATCATATACGAGCTGGCATATTCCAGCGAAGACTACAGTGACGCCTGGGGAGGCGGTTCGGATGTCTCGGACTGGGCGTTGACCTATACGGCAGACGGGACAAACATTATCATCAGCGGAAGAGACGACACGGAAACCGTCGCGTATCGTTTCGAAGACGGTCGCCTTGTGCTGACTTTTGAAGAATCAGTTTTTGACGGCGAAGACCAGGTCACTTTTGAAGGACAGATATACCTGAAAAGAGTTTCTTAAGATATCCAACTGTTTTCAACAATAGTGATAAAAGGGGTATTACAGGAGATAAAATGAAGACCATAGCAATAATCACCGGGGCGTCGTCAGGCATGGGGAAACGCTTTGTGGAGACGCTTGACGAATATGGACAGTTCGACGAGGTGTGGGCGGTGGCGCGCCGCAGGGAAGTGCTGGAAACGCTGCCATGCCCCTGTCCGGTGAAGCCCGTGGCGCTGGACCTGTCGGACTCGAAGGCATTGGACGAGTTCAAAGCGCTGCTGGAAAGCGAGAAGCCCCGGGTGGGCCTGCTTATCAACGCGGCGGGCTACGGCAAGTTCGACGCGGTGATGGACCTGCCCCTTGAGGAGAACCTGGGCATGACGGACCTTAACTGCCGGGCGCTCATCGCCATGTGCCAGCTCACGGTGCCCTACATGGAAAAGGGCGGGCTGATAATAAATATCGCCTCGATGGCGGCTTTCCAGCCCATACCCTACATAGCGGTGTACGGCGCCACAAAAGCGTTCGTGCTGAGCTACAGCCGCGCGCTCAACCGGGAGCTCAAAGATATAGACGTGATGGCGGTGTGCCCTTACTGGACGAAGACCGCGTTCTTCGACCGGGCGGTGAGCGCAAGCGGCGTGGTGAAAAAGTACGCCGTGATGTACAAGCCTGAGGACATCGTCGCCCAGACCTGGAAGGACGCGAAAAAGCGCAGAGAGGTGAGCGTGTACGGCTTTACGGCGAAGGGCCAGAAGCTGCTGGTAAAGCTGCTGCCCCACTCCTTCGTGATGAATGTCTGGATGAAACAGCAAAAACTCAGGGCCAGGTAAAGCGGACGCCCCGCGCCTAAACGCGCGGGGCGTTATGTTTGCCCGCCGTTTTTTGGCCAATGGAACAGTACGCTGTGACCGCCCCGGCACTTGCTTTCAGGGACATTTTCAGCTATAATTCCGGTCAGGTGAAGCGCGAACATGAGCCTGCGTGAAAAACATACGGAGGAAAACGGATATGCTGACCAACGGCGCGCTCAAATACCATTACCATCCCGCGAAAGGCTGGCTGAACGACCCAAACGGCCTGTGCGACTTCGGCGGGCAGCACCATGTGTTCTACCAGTACTGTCCCGACAGCGAAACGCCCACCGTTATGAAATGGGGGCACGCGGTCACGCGGGACTTCGTTTCCTGGCAGGAACTCGGCGTGGCGATAGACACGGACATGCCCTATGACTGCAGGGGAGTATGGTCCGGCACCGCCATAGTGAAAGACGGCCGAGTATACGCCTTCTACGCTTCGATAGACAGCAGCGGCAGGCAGACGATCAGCGTGGCGGTATCAGATGACGGCAGCCATTTTGAGAAATACGCGGGCAACCCCGTGATATCGGAGTACCCGCCGGAGGGCAGCGGGGATTTCCGGGACCCAGCTGTGATGGAATCCGGCGGCAGGTACTATATGCTGGTAGGCTCGGCGGATACCAGAAAGGGGAGCGGCACCCTGCTGCTGTACGAAAGCGGGGACCTGCTAAGCTGGAGCTATTCGGGCGTGCTCATGGAGTATCCGGACAGCGAGAGCTGCGAATGCCCGTCGTTCGTGAAACTGAAGGACGGGTATCTTGTGGCCGTATCCAACAGCCCCAAGAGCGGCGGCCATTACTTTGAGGTCATGTACGGGCAGTTCGACGGCAGGCGCTTCACGCCCGGGATCGTGTCGCATTTCCAGAAGGGGCCGGACGAGTACGCCGGGCAGATATACAAAGACAGCCGCGGGCGCGCGATACTCATCTCCTGGGTGTCGGGCTGGCGGTACAGGCCCAGGGAAAAGTGCATAGGCTGCCTGTCGCTGCCCCTGGAGCTGACCGTGGCGGACGGCGGCATAAAGGCGTATCCCGTGGAGGAACTCAGGCATCTTGTAGGTCCGGACGGCTGCGTCACGGACGCGTACGTGAAAGAGACCTACGTAAACGGCGGCGAGGAAGTGTACATAGAGCTTACGCAGAGACCAGAGTGACAGCCCAAAAGCGCGACCGGACGGCGGACAGATGCCCGCCGTCCGGTTTTGTAAAGAAGATATTAGCAACATTCACATAAAAATTCGTCGATTTTCTTGACACGTTTTTTTATTTTGATGTAAAATGTACATGCAGGGAAAGATTTCCCACAAATAAACGAGGAGGCGCATTATTTCATGAAGACCGACATTAGGCGTATCATGGCACTGGTGCTGGCGCTTATGATGCTGCTGGGCGTCGCTTCCGCGGTCGCGGAAGATGACTTCGCGGGCACCGTGACCATAAGCGTCCAGTCCAAGAAGGGTGTGGAAGAAGCGTGGAAAGCCGTAGGCGAGGCTTACATGGCGAAACACCCCGGCGTGAAGGTCGTAGTCGACCTGAAGCCTGAGGAAGGTTATGCCGAGTGGGTAAAAGCGCAGTTCCAGAATTATGAGGACGCGCTGCCCGAGGCCGACATCGTCGCGGGCAACCTGGCCGGCGGCGACCGTGTAGACAAAACCATCAACTATTTCGATTACGCTTACGAGGATGACCCGTACTACGACGGCGAGTGGAACGAGTCCATCGCCTTCGACATGCAGAACAAAAAGAACTACAACGCGGGTACCGGCGCGTGGGACACGCTGTCCGTAACGGGCACCCAGGTGCTGTGGTTCTACAACGCGGATATCTTCGCGGAAGTAGGCGTTGAGCCGCCCACCACCTGGGACGAGTTCGTCGCCATCTGCGAGAAACTGGAAGCGGCGGGCTATCAGCCCCTGGCCGTGCCCGGCACGTTCCAGTCCTTCTGGGCGAGGCAGATCGGCTGGCTCGCGCAGATCTACGCCGACCAGACCACCCGCGCCAACATCGAGATCGTGCGCGCCCAGGAAGGCGACTACTGCTACGATCCCGAGGTAGACGGCGTATTCGTGTACGACCCCACCGATCCCCACAATGACGACACAACCTACGTAAACAACAACCCCGTCCGCTTCTGGAGAGCGTTCGTGAAGGACGGCACCATCCGCGCGGATACCGAGGGCATGAAGACCGTTTGGAGCAACCTGGCGAGGATATTCCCCAAATACTCCGGCGGCGAGAATTTCTACGGCACCGATGAGGACGGCGCCAAGACACTGTTCTACCAGGGCAAGGCCGCCATCTGGCTGGACGGCTCCTGGTTCTTCGGCGATTACCTCAACACCATGAAGTCCATCGACGACGAGAACGCCGAGGACAAGATCGAAGGCCTCAAGAAGTTCGAGCTCGGCACCTTCGTGATGCCCAGCATGGAAGGCGAAGGCATAGTGGCCAAAGCGCGCACCATAGAGGTCGCCAACGGCTTCCTGTCCGCCATCCGCAAGGACGTCGACCACGACGATATGGTAGTCGACTTCCTGATGTTCTACTCTTCTCCCGAAGGCTATTCCATCTACCTTGACGCGCTGATCGAGGCCAGGGGCGTACCGGAAGGCGTGCCGCTGGTGAAGGGCGTCGAGCTGGAGGGCGAACTGGCGTCCATGTTCGCCAACGTTACCTACATCGGCAACTGCCAGAAGGGCTTCGGCCGTGCGCTGGCCCGCGGCATCGGCGACAACCAGGAGGCCCTGCGCGCCTGGTACGCCTACTCCATGGACTTCCTGAATGGCAAGATCACCGTGGACGAGTGGGCCACGATGCATCAGGAGAACCAGTACAAGTACGCTCCCGACGTGCTGGCCACCAACAAGATTTCCATGAACGACCTGGAGAATCCCCAGAACGAACCCACCGGAAACTGACGTAAGCCAGTTTGACTGACCTGTAACGGCAGTGCCGCCGGCGCGGACCAACACGGCAAACGGTGCGTATCCCGCTTCTTTTATGACCGTGATCCTGTACCGGCGGCATTGTCCGGAACGTGAAAAAGGCTTTTGGCGCTTCGGAGCATGAAAACTGCTCCGCAGCGCCTGTTGATTTAAAGGAAGGAGGCCGGTCTCCCCTTATGCTCAAGAGAACCGGCATGCGCGGCGCGCTGCGCGTCCGCCCCGTTCTGCTCATCGTGCTGGTGGTGTGCGTAGCCGCGGCGGCGGTGGCGTACTGCTGCGCGTCAGACCGGACGGAGATCTTCGAGATGGTGGAATTCGGTACGAATTTCCAGAACAACAGGATCCTCGTCAAGTCCGACATGACGTATCTGG
>JAFZLE010000123.1 GCA_017551645.1 Clostridia bacterium
CAGTACGCCAAGCTCCTGTCCATGGACGGCGTGCAGCTGGAGTTCACCGACGACGCGCTAAATGAGATCGCCCGCAAGGCCATGGCCAGGAAGAGCGGCGCCCGAGGCTTAAGGGCCATCATCGAAGAGATAATGACCGACACCATGTTCGAGCTGCCGGAAAAGAAGGGCGTGACCAAGTGCATCATAACCAAGGACGCCGTGGACAGGACCGCACCTCCCACCCTGGAGTATTCCAAAAAACAGCCCGAAGCCATAGAAGCAAAAAAGCAGGACGCGTAAGCGGGCACAAAAGAGCAGGACGCATACGCGCCCTGCTTCTTTTTATGGTCAGCGGCCGGTGATTTCTATAAATCGTATTAAGCCTCGCCAAGCCCTTCGGCTATGCCCATGAGCACTATACCGATAATGACGGCGATCACGCACAGGTACTGGCTCGCCTTCAGCTTTTCCTTTACGAACACGCGGCTCAAAACCACGCTCACTATGCAGTAGCTGGCCACCACGGGCGCCGCGAGCACGGGCTTTGCCGCCATGGCGTACACGTAGAAGAACTGGCCGCACTCCTCGCACAGGGCGGCGATGCCCTTATACTTCTCGCTCTTCGCAAAGGGGTTGTACGCCTTCCCGGTCTTTATCAGCATATAGACCCACGCGCATGCGCCCGCCAGCAGGAAGGTGAGCCCGTAGAGGATGAGCACGTCTATCTCCCCTATGCCCAGGCCCGTGCTCTCGTCCAGTATTATGCCGTCCGCGGCGGTGCCTATGGTGTCGAACACGCAGTAGAGTATGGGGAATATCAGCGCCAGCGCCCCGTAGCGCAGCCGCCTCTCCTCCTTTTTGAGCTCACGCCCATTCACGCGATTCTCCACCGCCGCCAGGGCGACCATGCCTATCACTACGAATATCACGCCTATCACGTTAAGGGGGCTGAAATCCTCCACATGGTCGGACAGCGTGCCCTTAATGGAGAAGAACACCAGCATCGCCACCGCGGAAAACGCGCCGGACGCGTTCTGCACCGGGGACACTATGGACAGCTCCAGATACCTTAACCCCGCGTAGCCTATCACCATGGAGATGATGTAGCACAGCGACGCGGGGGTATACTTGACGGCAGAAGAGATAAAGTCCCCGAACCCGGCGCCGGGGCGGCTGAACACGTAGGTGCCGTCGGGGTTGAGCGTAAGGGTCTTGTACAGCCCTTCGCCCCGTATCTCATAGCTTTCCCCCGCTTCAGAGGCGGCGGCAAGTTCCTCTAAGTCCACATAAAACTCCCCGCTTGCCGCGTCGTCGGCAAGGCAGGCGTAACAGATCATATACTCCCCGTCTTCATCCGTCTCGCCTGAAAACAGGCTGCCGTCTTCGGCAGTGAGGTGCACTCCGCCCTCCTCGTACACGTAAACGCCCGTCTCCGTGACCGCTTTCCGCCCGGGAGCGAAGCTCTCCGAAAAGGGCAGCAGTATCAGGGCGCACACGCCCATCACCAGCCCCACCCACACCGCGATCTTCAGGTGGGAATACCGGTCATTCTCGTCCGAACCCAGTTTATAGAACAGATCCGCGCAGCCCCAGCCCAGCAGGCACAGCAGCGCGAACGCGAACCACGACATATGTTTATCCTCCGGAACACAGAATTACGCGGCATTATAGCACGTCCGCGGAAAAATGTAAAGAGACGCACTTTATTCCTCCGCACGGCCCGCACTTGACTAAGCGCGAACCGATTGGGTATAATAAAGAGCCGGGCATCCCGGTCCGCCCCCGGGCGGCGGAGCCCCGCGGCTTACCACACGCAGAAAGGAATGATTCACCATGGGCATTACTTACGTGGGCGTGAACGACCACAAGATCGACCTGTTCGAGGGGCAGTACCGCGTCCCGAATGGCATGAGCTACAATTCCTGGGCGATAATCGGCGGCAAGGTGGCCGTGACCGACACGGTGGACCGCCGCTTCACCCACGAGTGGCTGGACAACATCGAAAAGGCCCTGGGCGGCCGCAAGCCTGACTATCTGGTGATCCATCACATGGAGCCCGACCACTCCGCCAACATCATCGCCTTCACCCAGACCTATCCCGAGTGCCGAGTCGTGTCCTCACAGAAGGCATTCACCATGATGAAGCAGTTCTACGGCGACGATTTCGAGAACCGCCGCGTGGTCATAAAGGAGGGCGACACGCTGGACCTGGAGGGCTACAGCCTCTCTTTCATCGCCGCGCCCATGGTGCACTGGCCCGAGGCGATGATGAGCTACGAGAGCACCGAAAAGATACTCTTCTCCGCCGACGGTTTCGGCTCCTTCGGCGCCCGCGACGCCGCCGGGGACATGTGGCCTGACGAGGCGAGATGGTACTATATCGGCATAGTGGGCAAATACGGCGCCCAGGTACAGGCGGTGCTCAAAAAAGCCGCGAACCTGGACATCGCGAAGATCTATCCCCTGCACGGCCGCGACCTCACCGGGAACCTGGGCTATTACCTCAATCTGTACAACACCTGGTCCTCCTACGGCGTGGAGAAGGCGGGCATCGCGGTGTTCTACACCTCCGTGTACGGCAACACCAAAAAGGCGGCGGAGCTGCTGGCGGAGCGCCTGAAAGCCAAGGGCTGCCCCGAAGTCAGCCTTATGGACCTGGCCCGCAGCGACATGAGCGAAGCGATAGCCCGCGCCTTCGCCTTCGGCAGGATCGTGCTGGCCACCACCACCTACAACGCGGACATCTTCCCCTTCATGCGCCAGTTCGCGGAAGGGCTGCGCGAAAGGAATTTCCAGAACCGCACCGTGGGCATCATCGAGAACGGCTCCTGGGCTCCCCAGGCGGCGAAGGTCATAAAGGGCCTGCTTTCCGAGTGCAGGAACCTCACCATCCTTGAGCCCGCCGTGAAGCTCACCGGCGCGCTGGACGACATAAGCAAGACCCAGCTGGAAACGCTGGCGGGCGAGCTGTGCCGCGACTACCTGGCCCAGAGCGACGCTACCGCCAACAAAAACGACCTGACCGCCCTGTTC
>JAFZLE010000124.1 GCA_017551645.1 Clostridia bacterium
CCTTTATCCCGTCTAATCGGGATGGTATCTCAATGTTGTTTTCATTGCCAAAATAGAAAGTGATCTGGGCGGTTCCATCATCAAGGATCGTATAACTGAACCAATGTGTCGCTGCTTCAGCCGGAACTGAAAAACCCATAAAAAGCAGGAGCACCAGCACGATCGCGAACAGCTTTTTCATGGTACTCCTCCTCTCTATACTCCTATTATGATATGGACACAAACAGCAAACAGCCGGCAGTTAAGGCACCCAGTGGATTGCGCCTTCTTACAGGCAGAACGTGTTCTTCCGGTCCAGCCATCTGCCGGAAGTGAAGTCCGGAATGGGCACGGGCAGGCTGCCCATGGCGATGCTCTCCTCGCTCAGCGCGGTTATGGACATCCAGGCGGCCATGTCGTACACGTCTATGGGCGGCACCGTGTCATCCTGTACGCTTTCTATAAACGCTTTGAGCACCAGGTAGTCCATGCCGCCGTGGCCGCCCCTTAAGCCGAACTTCTCGTATTCCTGCCACAGGGGATGCTCGTATTCTTCCATGTACCTGTCGTCTTTTTCCCAGCGGTGGGTCCAGTGGCCGTTGTCGCCCGGGCTCATGCCCTCCACGTAAATGGAGCGGTTGTCCTCCATCCACAGGCCTTTCGTGCCCTGTACCAGGCCGCCACGGGAGTAAGGCCTGGGCAGCGTGCAGTCGTGTTTAAGGTTTATGGTCTCCCCGTTGGCGCACTTTATTATGGTGCTCACCACGTCCCCCTGGTTCACCTGCGCGCGGCATAGATCGGTATCCGGACGGTGTTCCTTAAGCCACTCGTGCAGGCCCGCCGCCTTGCTGGCCATGGACACCAGCATGGTCATGCGGTTGCCCCGGTTGATATTCAGATAGTTGGCGATGGGCCCCATTTCGTGGGTGGGATACAGTTCGCCGTTCCTGTGCAGAAAGTGCCTTTGGCGGTAGTGGCGGTTGATGTCGCCGTTGCCCACTTCGTCCCTTAAGTCGTGCAGATAGCCGCCCTCGCAGTGGGTGAGCGTGCCGAAAAAGCCCTTGCGCACCATGTTCAGCACCGTAAGCTCTTCTTTGCCGTAGCAGCAGTTTTCCAGCAGCATGCACTGTACGCCGGTGGCTTCGCTGGTCTTTACCAGTTCCCAGCACTCGTCCAGGCTGGTGGCGCCGCCCACTTCGCTGGCCACCCGCTTGCCCGCTTTCATCGCGTAAATGCACATGGGGATGTGGGTCTCCCAGCTGGAAAACACGCACACCGCGTCCACGTTTTTGTCGTCTATCGCGTCGTGCCAGTCGCTGTAGCCCGCGGGGGCGGCTCCCCTGTATCTTTTTACCAGCTCCTGCGCCTTTAGCACCCTATCCTCGTACACGTCGCACACCGCCGCGACCTGCACGTCCTCCATCTGCAGCAGCGTTTCCGTCTGCCCCATGCCCCTGCCGCCGAAGCCGATTATGCCCAAGCGCACCGTTTCGCCCTTTACGCCCATCCTCATTTTATGCTGTTCCTCCTGGAATTCCTTTACCGCAGTATTATAACGCAGGCCCTGCCGCCGGGTCAATCGTTCCCGCAAAACCCGTCCTATTCGTTGTACCTGTCCGCCTCGCACCTGGGCTTTACCGTCATTTCCGCCCAGGCGGGATAAAAACCGCTTTTTACGGCGGTCCTCACGGAGCGGAGGTTCGACCAGGCCGAGCAGTAGAAAGGCACTTTGCCCCGCCTGAGTATCTCCCCGGCTAGGCGGCTCACCAGCGCGGAAGCAATGCCCTGCCGCCTGTATTCCGGCAGCACGTCCACGCCTATCTGCCACATGGTGCCGCAGTCCGCCGAGCATGCCGCAAGGCCCACCAATCTGCCCCTGTCATAAGCTCCTGCGCCCAGTACATCCAGTTCCCTGCGCGCCCCGCTCAGCGCGTTGCCCCATTCGGGCAGGTACAGGGCATCGAACGCCGGCGGCTCGAGCAGCCTTAGCTCATATTCGCAGGGCTGTTCCCGAAGGCGGCGCATGTCCGGCAGGAAATACTCCGCCATAAAGCATACCCGGCAGTCCGCTCCCGCCAGCCTGTCGCTAAGCCAGTTGAGGTTCGGGGTCTCGAACAGATGGTAAAACCCAAATCTGGTCACATACTCCGTCACCGTTTCCCTGACGTTATCCGTGACCGCCGCCACCACGTTGCTGCCGTAAGAGACCAGATCCGCCGATATGGGCAGCTTATAGTATTTGCGGGCGCCTTCGCCCATGCGAAATGGCAGTATCACGTTTTCGGTCTTAAGGAAGTCCGCGGCAGTACAGCCTATGTCTTCCGCCGACTGTGCCAGCGCTATGCTGAGTATATCCGCGTTGTTCATGCGCGCGTCAGCCCCTTTGTCTCCGTTTTCGGGAAGCATCAGAATCCTGCTCTCCGCAAACCCTTTTATACCGTATTATACCGCGGACCGTTCCGCGAGGTCAATCTCCCACGGGGATAGACATCTTTCTCCTTAAAAACCGTCCATAACCGCTGTTTTGGTACAGTTTTGGCCCGATTTAACACAAAAATCATTTAAAACGCCCATCTTTTGTTGTATACTTTGAGGCAGGTCAGATTTCACCTTGCGGGACGCGGTTTGTCCCGCCGACAGGAGCCTTTCCGTGGACGAAACAACGCTTACGCTGATACAGAAACTGGCACCCGACCTTATGGAGGCGCTGGCCTCCCGGGCCATGGTGCTGGAGCGCATAAGTATACTTGGCCCCGTGGGGCGCAGGGCGCTCGCCCAGCGCATGGGAATGCCGGAGAGGGAAGCGCGAATGCTCACCGACACCCTGCGCGCCGACGGGCTTATCGACGTGTCCCCCGCGGGCATGTTCCTGACCAAACGGGCCTACGAGATACTGGATTTCGTGCGCGAGCTGGTACGCAGCCGCACAGGCCTGGCCAGTCTGGAAGTTCAGCTTATGCGTCTGCTCAACGTGGGCCGGGTGCGCATAGTGCCCGGAGACGCGGACCAGAACCCCGACGTGCTGGACGAAGTGGGCCGCGTGGCTGGCGAGCGCCTGCGCAAGACTCTGTCTTCCGGCATGATACTGGCGGTCAACGGCGGCACCAGCGTGCACGCGGTGGCCACCCACATCCCCCGGGGCTCCGACATCAACGTGACCGTGCTGCCTGCCAGAGGCGGTCTCGGCCGCTCTCAGGAGACCCAGGCGTCCAACCTGGCGGAGATGATCGCCCTGCGGCTGGGCGGCAAGCACCGTCCCCTGTACCTGCCCGACAATCTGCCCCAGAGCGCGCTCAAGGAGCTCATCAAGCTGGACGAGATCCGCGAGCCCCTGGAGGAGATCCAGCGCGCCGACGTGCTGCTTTACGGAATCGCCCGGGCGGACGAAATGGCGCGCAACCGCCTTATGAGCGAAAGCTCCATAGACGAGCTGGTCCAGAAAGGCGCGGTGGCGGAGGTATTGGGCCACTGCCTGGACATCAACGGTCATCTGCTGGCTTCCGCTTCGGGTCTCGGCCTGCCCGAAGACAGCTTCAGCCGCATACCCACCGTCATAGCCGTGGCGGCGGGCAGCCGCAAGGCGGAGGCGATACTTGCCGTGACCCGGCATCACCATCACGCCTGCCTGGTAACGGACGAAGGCGCCGCTACCCGCATAATGGCGCTGATACGCGCCGAGAAGGCCCTGTAACACAGCGTTCCCTTTCAAATTCATTATAAAGGAGACTCACCATGAACAAGCTCACCGTGAAAGACATCGACGTAAAAGGCAAGAAGATCCTTGTCCGCTGCGACTTCAACGTGCCGCTGGACGCTGACAAGAACATCACCGACTACACCCGCATAGACGCGGCGCTGCCCACCATCAAGTACCTGCTGGACAACGAAGCGGCCGTGATCCTGTGCTCCCACCTGGGCAAACCCAAGGGCGTCGTGAATGCCAAGTATTCCCTGGCTCCCGTAGCCGCTGCGCTCACCGAGAAGCTGGGCTTCGAAGTGAAGCTGGCTCCCGACTGCGTAGGCGAAGAAGTCGAGAAGATGGCCAAAGAGCTGCCCTGCGGCAAGGCCATCCTGCTTGAGAACCTGCGCTTCCACGCGGAAGAAGAAGCCAACGATCCCGAGTTTGCCAAGCAGCTCGCTTCCCTGGCTGAGATCTACGTGTCCGACGCGTTCGGCACCGTGCACCGCGCTCACGCTTCC
The DNA here is from genome assembly GCA_017551645.1 of Clostridia bacterium. Classification (GTDB taxonomy): domain Bacteria; phylum Bacillota; class Clostridia; order Christensenellales; family Aristaeellaceae; genus RUG14130. Next base: position 4,180 of record JAFZLE010000124.1, read on the forward strand.
ACCGCCGGCGTAGCCGCCTACCTGCCCGCCGTTGCCGGTTTCCTCATCGGCAAGGAGCTGGACTTCCTGGGCAACGCCGTGGAGAATCCCGCCCGTCCCTTCCTGGCTATACTGGGCGGCGCGAAAGTCAAGGACAAGCTGGGCGTCATCGGCAACCTGCTGGAGAAGGTGGACACCCTGATCATCGGCGGCGGCATGGCCTACACCTTCATGAAGGCGCAGGGCGGCAAGATCGGCGACAGCCTGGTGGACGACGAGAGGCTCGAGCAGGTGCTGGGCTTCATGAAGAAGGCTGAGGAAAAGGGCGTCAAGCTGCTTCTGCCCATGGATACCCTGATCGCCGACGCGTTCGAGGGCTACACCCAGATCAAGACCTGCAAGGCAGGCCAGGTACCGGACGGCTGGCAGGGCCTGGATATCGGTCCCGAATCCATCAAGCTGTTC